>JAGWRH010000444.1 GCA_028876695.1 Acidobacteriota bacterium
CGCAGCTCGATCGGGTTCCACTCGAGCGTCGTGCGCCCTTCGACGCGCACCTCGCCCGCGCTGGGTTCCAGCAGCCGGTTGATCAGCTTTAGGGCTGTGGTTTTTCCCGCGCCGCTGCGGCCCAGCAGCACCATGGTTTCGCCGCGCTCGATTTGCAAGTCGAGGCTGTGCAGCAGGTCGTGCCCGTTGGCCAAACGGTATTGCACACCGCGGAATTCGATGACGGCGTTGCTGATGTTTTCGACGCTTTCGTCAGGAGGGGAATCGAAGGGATTCATCGCGCGTCTCACCGAGGCTACTGCCCCGCCGCGCGCGATGTCAAACGCAGACTCACTCGGAACAGCGTCCACAACTCGACGGATAAGAACGCGTCGCTCGAAGCTGCGGCCACACGCACCTTCTGCCGCCTGCCCGGGTGCTTGCCGCAAAATTCGGGGACGCATGACTTCCGTTGCCTCTTTCGAGCGCTGCCGAACGACGCGAATTGCACTTGAGATGCGGGCCGAATATGATGCAATTCTGGGCCGTCGTTTTCCGGGAGAACGTGATGAAGATCGCGCGTTGCGGATGGATAATACTATCGGTCGCGGTTTGCGCCGCGGGCTTGGGGGTACAGCCGCTAAACGCAGCAGCGTTGGCGCGGCAATCCCCTCAACCGGAGCAGCAATCACAGGCGCAGCCCGCGCCAGCCCAGAATCATCAACGTGCAGCCGATTCCCTCGGGGCGGCGGCGCGGCGCGCCCGTGAGCAGAAGAAAGACGAAAGCAAGTCCACCAAGGTTTGGGATAACGATAATCTTCCGACTGCTGGCGACGTAAATGTGATCGGAGCGTCGGCGCAGAGTTCGTCGACGCAGGGCGCCGGCGGAGCGGCGGAAGAGAATGCCGAGGGATCTGCGCCGAACAATGCGGAGAGCTCCGAAACGGCCGACCGATCGGAGCTCGAAGCTCAGATCAAATCCGCTAAGGAGAATCTGAACCAACTACAGACTCAGCTCAATTTCGCGCAGCGGAAATTCGCGCTCGATCAGCAAAGCTTTTACCAGAATCCGAACTACGCCTCGGACCGCGCCGGCGCACAGGCGCTGAAGCGCGAGCAGGATCAGATCGACGCGCAAAAGCAGCAGGTGGAATCCGCGAAGAAGAAAGTGGACGATCTGAACGCGAAGCTTCAGGACGCGAACAAAAGCGCCGGAAGCAAAGCCCAATCAGCGGCAGGGGAGAGCAATTCCGGTAGCAGCGAAGAAAAGTCGAAAAGCAGCTCGCAGCAATAACCGCGGACCCTGTAGCGCGGAAGAAAGTGAGCGGCCGGTGGGGGAGCCGGCCGCTCGTGGGCATGGGGTGATGGAGGTGCAGAAACTCGAGATCAGCGTCGCGCCGGGACATCTGCCGAGCGCCGCACTGGCCCCGAATCCACCATCAGTCTGGACCGGGTGCGCGCCACGGTCGATAGCGCCCGAGTCCCATTTCGCTCGGTACGAACGTACCGGCCTTAAAACTTCGCGCCGTTTTCGCCGCCACCTTCGATTACTCTTCGCCGCGTTTCGCGTTTTGCCGCACCCGCAACGGATGTAATACGATAGGCTGCAGCAGATGAACGACGCTGCTCTTTCCAACAACGCCGACACCTCCAGCCAGATGCTATGGGGCTTCTGGTATCCGGCTCTGCGCAGCGGCGCTGCGCAAGTCCGGAAATTGCGGCGCGCGATGCTGCTCGAAGTACCCCTGGCCATCGGGCGCGACGCCGAAGGCAAGCCTTTCGCCCTGCGCGACATTTGCCCGCACCGCGCATTTCCGCTCTCATTCGGGCGTTTCGAAGGCTCGGCCGTGGAATGCGCGTACCATGGCTGGCAGTTCGACGCGCACACCGGCCAGTGCCGGCACATCCCTTCGCTCACACCGGACTCGAAATTGCGATGCGAGCGAATTTACGCCGGCAGTTTTCCGTGCGAAGACCGCGACGGCTACCTCTGGGTGTTCATGGAAAATCTCGAGGGGCGTGCGCCCGTGGGGCCGATTCCTGCGGCGCCGGAACTGCCGAAATTCAGCGAAAAATTCAAAGTTGCGCGGCTTGCCGCGGATTTGCCGTGCGGCGTCGATCAGGCGATCATCGGATTGATGGATCCCGCGCACGGGCCGTTCGTTCATCAGGCGTGGTGGTGGCGCAGCCGGCACAGCATTCGCGACAAAGCCAAAAAATTCGAGCCCATCGAGAACGGTTTCCGCATGAGCCCGCATGCACCTTCGTCCAATAGCGCGCCTTACAAGATTCTGAAGCTGCTCACCGGCGAGCCAGCGACGACGACGATCGATTTCGTCCTGCCCAATCAGCGGTTCGAGCGGATCCGCGCGGGCAAATACTGGCTTTCCAGCCGGACAACGGTCACGCCCGTGGAGCGGAATTTGTGCCGGCTGGATTTCGTGGCGGCATGGAATATTCTGCCGTGGGTCCCGATCGTACCATTCATCATTCGCGTGCTGGGCCCCCGCTTCATCCGGCAGGATACGGAAGTGATTCGCAAGCAGATGCTCGGTCTGAAATACCAGGATCGCATGATGCTGGTGGACGATGCCGACCGGCAGGCGCGCTGGTATTTCGAGCTGAAGTCGGCCCTGCTCGAATCGCGCCGCACGGGAGAGGCGATGCGCCATCCGATGGCTGAGCCGGTGACGCTGCGCTGGCGGTCCTAGGGCGCCAATTTCGGACACTTAGCGCACTTTCGAGAGGTCGAAATTCGCGCTGATCTGCTGGCCGTCCGGCGTGTTGACGACAACCGTCGCGGGACCGGATCGAACTTGCTCCGGATCGTATTGCACGTCGATGTCGGCGCCGACCAGAACCGACATTTCGCCTCTCCCCGCGAACGAGTAAATAGGCTCGCCGGTTTCGTTGAGCGGCTGGATCGTCTGTGTGCGCTGAATCAGCCGGACCGTAAAATCCCGCCAAAAATCCTCCCGACGCAAGGCGACGCCGCCATGCGGCGAGCGTACCTGCCAGCTGTAGGTGGGTGTCAGGTCGATGTGCACGCGAATGCGAATGGCGATCGGCTTGCCGTAAAACTGCTGCTGCGCATCGGGAGCGAGAAGGTTCTGCAACTGCGCCGTGCGCTCCACGACGAATGCATACGGCGTGATCACGCGGATCAGCGAAATGTAGGGCCCGGATTTGGGCGCGCGAAAATTTCGCGTGTACCGGGCGAAGAAGTCTTCGCGTTGTGAAGCGTTCGCTTTGCCGAGGAAGTAAGCCTCGCGGACGGCTTCGGGCGAAAGTGGAGACTGATAGGCCAGGGCGGGCTGGCAGGCGAAGAGGCCAATCACGAAACCGAGCACCAGAGATTGAGCCGTGCGCTGCATCCCGTTCTCCACAGGCCGCGCCTGCCGCGATTTACCGCTGCACATAGGATGAGTGGCATGTCCCGTGGGATGCGCAGCGGCGCGATTAAACCGATATTCCGCCCAGAAACGGGTAGTGATCGGCAGCGGCCATGAAGAAGATCATCGGGAACGAAAGCCAGAATCCCACGCGCGATGCGATGTAGGACCAGCGCGCCAGTCGAGCGGCCTCTGCCGGCATGGGCGTGCCGTGCTCAACGGCTTCGCGCGTCCACCGAATCAGCCGCTTCTGCACGCGCCATACCACGCCCCACGCGTTAAAGAGCAGCAGCAGGCCGAGGCCGCCGCCGATGCTGATCGAGAGATGAGCGTTCGAGGAGTTAGGGCCGGAGTTCACCACCAGCGCGTCCCAGGAGGCGAAGAAGACGATCACAGCGATCGAAAACGAGCGCACCCATGGATTTTCAAGGAATCCTCTGGTTGGCATCTGGAAAGGATAGATGAGCGCGAACGCGACGATCCAGATCGCCAGCCACCATCCGAACCAGTGCAAGGCCAGCGCAGGGCGACCGGCATTCCGGGCGTCCGCGGCCAGGATCAGCCAGAAGTAGCGAAGGCCAACCAGCACCGTAACCAGCGCGGACCAGCGAAACCACCACATCGCGCGAGTCATAAGCGCCGGGAATATCTTGCCTCGGACGGCCGCCTCGGCCTGCTGCATCACGGGCGTCCCGACCAGGTTGAAGAAATAAAGAAGGCCGATCCAGATGATTGCCGCCACAATGTGCAGCCAGCGCAGGACAATTTCTTCGTTGGTGACCGCTCCTTGCGGGAAGCTAACGTGCGGCTGAACAAATAGAGGCAACGCGCCGGCGAATGGACTGAGCATGCTGAGCCTCCGGATGGTGTGGGAAAGCGATGCGCCACCTTAATGGAAGCCGCCGAGGGAGTCAATCGCGTAGCATAGACGCACGGCGGGCTTGGTTTACCGCGGGAAACCTATGGCGAGGATGCCCGCGGCTGCCCCAGCCGGCGAGCTCATGGGTGTCGAGGGAAAGCTGCGAAGCGAAGACAAGTACACGGAACTGTGATAGTTGTGAAATATTTACGGGCGGGCGAGCGTATCAATAGATGGACACGCGGACGACGGCCGGGGGAATGAGCGAAACGGAACTGGCGGGCTTGCTAACCCAGGTCCGGGCGGGAGATGCAGACGCCTGGGGCGAAGTGTACCGCCGGTACGCTCCGGCGATATTCCGGTTTTGCCGGCGGCTGCTGCCGGCCCGCGAAGACGCCGAGGACGCCACAACGGAAATCTTCATGAAAGTGCGCCAGAAGCTCGACAGCTATGATTCGTCGCGGCCATTCACGGCATGGCTCTACAAGGTCGCGAGCAACCACTGTTGGGACACGCTGCGCCGGCGGCACATCCGGCAAGACCTGGAAACGGGTGACGTGGACGATCTGCCGCTGGAGCATCCCGATCCCAACCAGCTGCAGCGCCTGGAAGCCGAGCACACCAGCAAAGAGGTTCGCGACGGCCTGGCCAAGCTGCCCGATCGCGCACGGGCCGCCTTGGTGCTGCGCTATTTCGCGGACATGAGTTACGAGGAAATCGCTGACACGCTCGGCGTGCGGCGGCAGTTCGTCGGCGTGCTGCTGCTGCGCGCCAGGCATCAATTGCGCGACGCGCTCGGCCAATCATCGGTGCGGAGCGTTGCCGTGGGGAGAAAGTCATGAGCGGAAACGACGGCCACTTCGATGAGATGACCGCGCTGCTGTACCTCGAAGGCCAGCTCGATACCGACCGCGCTCACGAAACGGCGCAACACATCGCGGCGTGCGCTTCGTGCCGCGCGCTGGTACGGGGCCTTGAGCGAGAGAGCGACTGGCTGCGCGAGTCCATGGCGGCGGAGGACGAACCGATCCCCGCACGTCTGGCGGCGATTCCAGGGTACAACGCGGCGCAGTGGATCTGGATTGCCGCATTCGGATTGATGGCCGGTGGGGCGTACACGCTTTGGAACGGGATGGTGGAACCCTGGTACGCGCAGGCCCAGCAGGCCGGGTTCACGCAGGGAAATATTCTTACCATGCTATTTTTCAGCGGCGCTTTCTGGAAAGGGTGGGATTCGATGCGAAGCCTGATGGAATTCATGGCGGCGGCGACTTTGGGAATCGTGGCGGTTTGGCTATTGCGGCGCCGCTGGCGGCACTTCACCGCAATGGCGTTCGTGATGAGCGGGCTGGTGCTCATGCTCGCGGCGCCTTCCACCGCGGGCGCGGCGGAAGTGCGGCGCGGCGATCCGAGCTTTACGCTTGCCTCCGGGCAAGAAGTGAATACGGATTTAATCGTGGCGGCGGACCGCACCGAGATCAATGGCACGGTGGACGGAGACCTGATCGTGTTTTCGGAGATGGTGACAGTGAACGGTCACGTGAAGGGTGACGTGATCGCCTTCGGTCGAGATCTGCGGATGAATGGAACGGTCGATGGAAACGTCCGCTCGTTCAATCAATCGCTCACGATCAATGGAACGGTGGCGAAGAACGTAATGAGCTGGGCCGAAGATCTGGTGGTTGCCGAACGATCGACCGTCGGCGGCACGCTGACCGCGTTTGACGCGAACGCCGAACTCGATGGACGCGTTGGCGGAGACTTGCTGGCGTTTTCCGGTATGACGCAGGTCGGTGGCACGCTTGGCAGGAATGTGTCGATTCGGGGCGGCCGGTTGAGGTTCGGCCCGGACGCCGACGTGAAGGGACAGATCAAATTTGAAGGGCAAGCGGCTCCGGAAATCGCGGCGGGCGCCAAACTGGCGTCAGCGCCGGTCGTGACGATCCGCAAGCGCGGTCCGAATTACGCACGCGCTGGCTATTACTGGCGCCAGACGATGGCGTGGGGCGCAAGCTTCATCTTCGGGCTCGTGGTGCTGCTGCTGGCGCCGGTGTTTTTTGGCAACGTGGTGCATGCGAGCGACCGCGTGGCGCCGGCGATTGGACTGGGCGTCTTGTTTCTGTTCGCGATTCCCATCGCGGCGATTTTCGCCTGCGTTACCATCGTAGGCGTGGGGCTCGGCGTGGCGGCGCTCTTGCTTTACTTGATTGCGCTGTACTCCACGCAGGTGTTCGTTGGCTCCTGGATCGGCGAAAAATTGCTGGGACTGCGAAGCGGAATCGGCCCGGCGCTTGGGCGGCTGGCGCTGGGATTGGCGATTCTGCGCGGCCTGAGAATCTTGCCCTACGTCGGTTGGCTCGCGACGCTCGTGATGCTGTTCTGGGGCCTAGGCGCGCTCGCGTTGGCGCTCCATAAAATGTCGCGGACGAAGGCGCCGGCGGAAGTTCTGGTGGCGCATTAACCACGAATAACCTAAGAATTTTCGGCCGCACGACGTGCGGGCAATCACACGCCGCGCGGCCGGTTCAGCAAGGGGAACTCTTAGCGGGCCACCTGGAGCACCATCTGCGTGCCGCTCGCGAGGCTGACGTTGCGGGTGGTGGAACTGACGACCGACGCGTTCGTGGCGCTGCTGGTTGCTGAAGTCAAATTCAGGCCATTTAGACCGAACACCCCGTTGCTATCCGAAGCAAGGAAGCCCTCCGCATTCAATCCGCCAGTCGCGCCCTTCGCTCCCGCGATTCCTAGCGTGGCCGACTGCGATGTCACTCCCGCGGCCGAGTTCGCCATCGTCCCGGCATTTCCGGCGAGAGGTCCTGCGGAACTTACCGCTCCTCCTGCCAGACCTCCCGCGCCTCGGACGGCGCCGCCAGTTGGCAGCGCAGCCGCGCCTCCGCCATTAAATCCAGCGCCGCCGCTCGAAGCGAGCGCTGCTTCGTCATCGCCCAGATCAGCGGACGTGGCGCTCGCGGCCGCAGCAAGCGCCTGGATCGAAAGGTGCAGAGGCGCTTCTTGCCCGTTGCGCAGGACGGCATGGTCGAACACCACTCCGATCGTCGATTCGGCGTGGCCCTTTGAGCGAGCGGATGCTTCCGTGACGCGGCCAATCAAACGCGTTCCTTTGCGCATCACCACGTGCCCATGCTGCTTCACGTTCTCGGTGGTTTTGGCGACGACGCGATCGCCCGGCTTGCAGTGCTTCGCGTCAAGTGTGGTGAGCAGCGTCGCGTTGAGGCGAGAACCGTCCGCGATATCAAGAGATTCGCCCGCGGCCGTCGCTGATGCCGCGCCGGATGCGTTGCTTCCCGCGGCAGCGGACGCGCTGCGCGAACCCGAGCGCTGCTGCCTCGATTCATTTTGCGTTCCCGGTGCGATATTGGCGGATGCGCCTGCGGATGCATTCGCTTGCGCCGATGCCGGCGCCTGATGATCGGGCGATGTTTGCGCGCCCGCGGAAACCGCCAAACCCAACGCCAAAATGCCCACCAATCCGTAGCGAGTCATCGACCTGCCTCCGTGTGATGATGGATAAGCCTATCGCGATAACGAGATCAATAGTTGCCTGAACGGGAATGCGCATCTCAGGCGGATGCTGAGGCCCCTACGACGCCGGTCGAAGTGCAATCTTCTAACCAGTTTCTAAGCTTCGATAATTGAGCAATTTGCGAAGCCGCCGCCGGAAAACGTAACGGGCGGCACGTGCAAAAACGTAACGGAATTGGAAGAACTTTCAGGCATACTTTCCACGCGAAACGGGCAAGATTGCGCAACATAGGAGCGTTGGATCCGGAGCGCATGGGCAGGAGATGCTCCGCGATCGAATCGGACTGCGGGGGCGACTTTTGAACCTGGTGCAGCGATGGTGGAAAGCGCGGTCGGGCTTTTCGACCGCGTTTTGGGTCGCGAACTTCACCGAAATTTTCGAGCGCGTCGGGTATTACTCGACGCAAGCCGTGCTGGCGATCTTTCTCACCGAGCAGCTTCGCTTTTCGGCGGAGTTGGCCGGGTGGCTCATGGGCATCGCCGGATTCGTGGTGTACGCGCTGCCCATCCTGGCCGGGACTCTGGCGGACCGCTTTGGATTCCGCCGCGCGCTGATGTTCGCCTATCTGCTTCTGACCGTCGGCTATTACATGCTGGGCTCGGTGACGGCGCCGTGGATGGCGCCCGTGCGGCACGCTATGGGAGACAAATGGCTGGTGCTGGCCATCCTGCTCCTGCCTGCGCTCGGGCCCGGGATGGTGAAGCCGTGCGTAGCGGGCACGACGGCGCGAACCTCAACCGAGGAAGCCCGCTCGATGGGCTACTCAATTTACTACACGCTGGTGAACATCGGCGGCACGATCGGCCCATTGATGGCATGGTTGGTCCGCGAACGCCTCGGACTGGGCATGGAGAACGTGTTTCGCGTCGCGTCCCTGAGCGTCTTTGCGATGTTTTGGGTGACGCTATTTTTCTATCGCGAGCCGCCCGCCGAGCCCGGAACGAAAGTCGCGAGCGTTCGCGAAGCATTGAAGAACATGTTTGTCGTGCTGCGGAATCATCGATTTGTGGTGTTTCTGCTGATTACCTCGGGCTTTTACGTCGTGTACTGGCAGATCTGGGTGTCCGCCCCGATTTTCCTGCGCCGTTACGTCGATGCGAACGCGAACGTGGATCAGATGCTGTCGATTGAGGGGTTCACGATTATTGCGCTGCAGATCGTGATCACGTTTCTTACGCGCAAAATGCCGCCAGTGCAGGCGATCGCCATCGGATTTTTGATCACCGGAGCGTCATTCGTGCTGCTGGCGGCTCATCCGAGCGTCTGGATATTTCCGGTGATGCTCGTGGTGCTGGCGCTCGGAGAAATCACCCAGGCGTCGAGATATTACGAGTATTGCTCGCTGGTCGCGCCGCCCGGACAGGCGGGGCTTTACATGGGCTACGCGTTTCTGCCCATTGCCATTGGATATTTCATAGGTGGCGCGCTCGGCGGATATCTTCTCCGGGCATTCGGCCTTGTATGGCGGAAGCCGGCGATGATGTGGTGGGTAATCGCCGCGATCGGCGTGCTGACGGCGGCGGCAATGTGGATTTTCGATGTGGTGACGCGGCCGGCCGTCGCCCTCGAATCTTCCGTTTAATTGATCCTGCCGCGCGGACAACCGATGCCCGTCCCGGCGCGCACGGGCATTCCGTCGATAACGGATTCGCAGATCAGCGCCCGGATGACCCGTCCGACACGGGACGAGAGGGAGAGGCCAGCATCGCGAGCGCCTCTTCGGTAGAGATCAGAGCTGCTCCGAGCCTCCGCTGTTCATCGAGCGTCCGGCGACCGTCTTCGGGGTTCAATGTCTCGATCGCGTCGGTCACCACGGAAACCTTGCGCCCACGCTCGATCAGCCCCTTGGCCGCGCAGCGAACGCAAAACTCCGTCACCACGCCGAAGACCACATATTCGGCGTCCGGGCCGAGCAGATCGACAAGTTCGGCTGTGTGCGGGTTATCAAACACGTCGAGTGTTTGCTTTTCGAGCAGGATTTGCGGGCAGCGCAGGATATCCGTAGGCAATTTTTTCGAAGGGTCATTCGCGATCACGCACGGTCGGCTGCCCACCGCCTCCGGCAAGATTTGCGCGCCCGCACTCCCCGCCACGCAGTGCGCCGGGAATCGCGCGAATTCAGGGTCGTTCGGCGCGTGCGCGTCGCCGCTCGAGACGACCAGCATGCCCGATGCAATCGCACCCGCCACGAGCCCCTGAATCTTCGGGATGAGTTTCTCGGCGCCGCGCACGTAGAGCTTCCCGCCCGGCAGCATGAAGTCCGTCTGAACGTCCACCGACCAGAAGATGAGTTTGCGTGGAGGCATTTTGAGCCGGCGTTCCGCGACTGTCGCGGACCCGCTTTTATTTTACCGCTGAATGCTGCACGCGGCGGCGGACCTGTTCCAGCATCTGCTTGAGGCGCCGGCTGTAGCTCACGGAATATTTGGCCGAACGAGCGAGCTGCAGATATTTCTTCGGAAGGTGCCGGAGGCTGGCGACGCAACGGTCGCGAAGGGCGGCGAGCGGCTCGTTCGGACCGATGCGGCGGCCATCGCGCATCACCTGGATGAGCAGCGGCTCGCCTCCATTGCGCGGCTCGTCTTCGAGCGCGATTCTATCGTTCACGTATTCGCCGCGGGAGTTCGAGTAGCGGAGCACCTGCTTGCGGCCAGGATACGTAACCTTGGCGCTGCTGAATTTCGCGGCCTCGCGGATTTCGCCGCGGCGCTCCACTTCCACCAGCTTGTAAATTAAATTGAGGTGCGGAGCGTCTCCCGGCGCGCCGAGCGCGGTGCCCACGCCAAACGCGTCGATCCGCGCGCCCCTGCGCAGCAACGAAGCGATCTTGTATTCATCGAGATCGCCCGAAGCGAAAATCTTTACGTCTTTCCACCCGGCGCGGTCCAGCTTGTGGCGCGCCCACCGGCTATCGGCGCAGAGGTCACCGCTATCGAGCCGGATTCCGGCAGGTTTGCGGTCCATGGCGATGATGGTATTTACGGCGTTGCGGACGTTGTAGGTGTCCACTAGTAGCGTCGCTCCGGCGGGGAACGTATCGAGAAAATGCCCGAACGCTTCCGATTCGTTCTCGTGCGCCATGATCCAGGAATGCGCCTGCGTCCCGTAGGTATCGACGCCGTACAGTTCGCCCGCAAGCGTGTTGGATGTGCCTGTGCAGCCTCCCACGACGGACGCGCGAGCGCAGAGCAGGCTCGCCGCCGCGCCATGAGCGCGACGCGCGCTGAAGTCCACCACCTGCCTGCCTTGCGCGGCGGTGTAGATGCGAGCGGCCTTGCTGGCGATCATTGTGGAGTAACTGAGCGTGGCGAGCAGGTACGTTTCGAGGAGCTGCGCTTCGGCGATCGGCGCGGTGACGCGCATCACCGGTTCGCCCGGAAACGCGATGGTCCCTTCGGGCATGGCCCACACATCGCCGCTAAAGCGAAACTTCCGAAGGTAATCGAAAAAATCGCTGCGGATTTTCGCGAAAATCGGGTGGCGGCGAAGATACTCAATTTCCTCCGCGTTGAAATCGACGTGCTCCAGAAAATCGAGCGCCTGTTCGAGCCCCGCGACCACCAGATAATTTCGATGAGCCGGAAGTTGGCGGATGAACAGTTCGAATGTGGCGCGTCCATCGAAGCCGGTCTGAAAATAGCCGGCTGCCATGGTCAGCTCGTATAGGTCGGTCAGCAGGCCCGAGTATTCACGCATGGGATTGGATGAAGCGCGAGATTCGTGGAAGGATGCCCTCAGCGCACCGGCGACAGGAGCCGCCGCCCGCAAAAAAGACAAAACCCCGGGCATTTCCCGTCAGGGTCCCCGATGCGCCGATAAGCGCTGGGATAGCATCACCCTGCCGGACGGGACGCCCGGGGGTTTCGCCGCCAAATCCTGCGCCAGAACAGCTTACTTCAGAACGGCGTCCTTGAACGCCTTTGCCGCGCGCAGGCGAACCACGGTTTTGGCTTTGATCTTAATGGCTTCGCCCGTGGCCGGATTGCGCCCCATGCGCGCCTTGCGGTGCGCCTTCACCGCGCGCCCGATGCCGGGGATCACGAATTTGCCAGAGCCCTTTGCCTCTTTCACCGCGAGCTTGAACAACTCGTCGAAAAAGCCCGCGACCTGCTTCTTGGAGACCGGCTTCTCGGGAGTGCTGACCTTATCGGCCAGGTGCGCGATAACTTTGGATTTGCTCAACGGAGCTGCCATCGAATTTTATTTCCTCCTCGATTAGACGCTGAAAAGGCCCGTTTTTACGGGCTGTCGCGCTGCACTATAGCCGTCCAGCCGCGCGAACGCAAGCGAAAAACACGCAAAAACCCCGGCAAAATCGGTGTTTTCGCCGTTTCGTTTCGACCCGCTAGGCCGCCAGCGCCTGATAGAAGAGCGCAATCGACTTGATGCCGCCGAAATAATTATCGAGCGAGATGTGCTCGTCCGGCGCGTGAGCGTTTTCGTCGGGCAAACCGAAGCCGAGCAGCACGCACGGAACCTTAAATGCGTCGTGCATTTGTGTGACGAACGGAATCGAGCCGCCTTCGCGAATAAATACCGCTTTTTTCTCGAAGCCCTTCTCCAGCGAATGGATGGCCTTCTGAAATATCGGATCGGTGTACGGCGCCACCCACGGCTTGCCCGTGCTCAGCACCTGAAAATCGCATCTCACCGACTTCGGCAAGAGCGCGCGGATGTGCCGCTCGACGAGCTTGGCGATTTTCGCTGGATTCTGAGCGGGAACCAGCCGCGTCGAGAGCTTTGCGTACGCCTTCGACGGAATGACCGTTTTTGCGCCCTCTCCGATGTAGCCGCCCCACATGCCGTTCACTTCCATCGTGGGACGCGTCCATAGTTGCTCGACGATGGAGTAGCCCTTTTCGCCGCAGAGCGCCGCCGCGCCCACCGTCTTGCGAAATTCCTTCTCTTTCCACGGAAGGCGATGCAGCGCCTTGCGTTCGGCCGGGGATATCTGGGCCACATCTTTATAGAAATCGGGCACTGTAACGCGAAAATTCTTGTCGTGGAGCTTGGCAATCATCTCGGAAAGGATCGTCAGCGGATTCGGCACGGCGCCGCCGAAAACGCCCGAGTGCAAATCTTGTGCCGGGCCGGTGAGTTCCACCTGGTAATAATTCAACCCGCGCAGGCCGTATGTAATCGATGGGACGCCTTTGGCCAGCATCGACGTATCGGAAACGATCAGCGCATTTGATTTCAGCCGCTCGCGATTCTTGGTCATGAACTCCCACAGATTCACGCTGCCGATCTCTTCTTCGCCTTCGACGATCACTTTGATGTTCACTGGCAGCCCGCCCGTCGCGTTCTGGAGTGCTTCGAGCGCTTTGATATGGATGTGAACCTGGCCTTTATCATCCGCCGTACCGCGGCCGAAGAGATTCCCGGCGCGCACCGTGGGTTCGAACGCAGGACTGGTCCACAGATCGAGCGGCTCGGCAGGTTGCACGTCGTAGTGCCCGTAAAAAAGCACGGTCGGCTTGCCGGGCGCGTGCAGCGACTCGCCGTACACCACCGGATGCATTTTCGTCGGCGTGATCTCGATGTTTTCAAGCCCCGCGGCGCGGAGCTTTTCGGCCACCCAGTGAGCCGCTCGTTCGATATCTTTCTTGTGCTCGCTCGTCGCGCTTACGCTGGGAATGCGCAGAAATTCCTTTAATTCGTTCAGATGCTCTTCCCGTTTGGAATCGATGTAACCGATCAGGTCCATGACCAAAGTCCCCCGCGCCCGCAGGCGCCTGCTTGAAAGCGGAATCCACGCCGATACAGACAGCGATCGTCTGTAATGTGCGCCGAGGCGGGCTCCGCGAGACTGGCGCACGCTGATGGACGCCGCCCACGCCATACTACGGGACCGCGCCGCGCCGCGGCAAACATTTTGCCAACTGCTTCTTTGGGCACGCAGACGCGCGCGCTGGTTGACTCGCCGCGCCCGTGATTCCACCATAGCGTCATGGCAGCGCTAGAAGTGCAAGCCAGCAGCACCCGCCGAAGTTCGCGCGTGTTCACGCGTATTCCCATTCGCGCTCAGGGGAAGAATAACCGCGGCCGCAGCTTCAAACAGAATAGCCAAACCGTCGTCATCAACGCACACGGTGGGCTGCTCTACCTCAAGGAAGAAGTCGCAATGGGCGCGGAGTTGTTGCTGGTGAATCCCGCCACTGAAGAGGAACAGGACTGCCGTGTCGTCTATATCGGCGATACATCGGACAAAGGTACGCGCGTGGGCGTGGAATTTCTTTCGCCGAGCCCGCACTTCTGGGGTGTGGAGTTCGCGCAGCAGGACTGGGCTTCGCACGCAGCTTCCGAGCCTGCGCATTAGCTCCCGCGGATAGTCATTCGTAGCATTCGATTTTTGCTCGCCGAGCGCCCCCACTCCCTTGTTGCAATAGCTCTTCAATTCAGGCATAAAACTCGCGTTTTCATGCGAGGTGGATCTGCCGCGGCGCGCTGGCGCGTCGTGGCACCCACGTGAGGAGAAGTTCGCCATGTTCCGTCGTGCGACGTTCGCAATATTCGCGTTCTCGGCAGTTCTAATTTCGCTGACGACGGCAGGCATTTCCCGCGCGCAGGCGCCAGCCGAATCATGCGCGAGCTTGACGAATCTGCGCATCCCGGAAACGACGATCGCGACCAGTGACGCGGTGGCTGCGAAGCCCAAGCCCTCGACGCCGCCCGCCGGCCCGGCCTTTGCGACGGATCTCGTGGACGTGGCCATGCCTTCGTACTGTCTCGCCAGCGGCGAAATCGACCAGCACTCCGGCCCAGACGGTAAATCCTATGGCATCGGTTTCGCGCTGGCGCTTCCGGACGAATGGAACGGTCGCTTCCTTTTTCAGGGTGGCGGCGGACTCGATGGAGTGGTCCGCCCGCCGCTGGGCACGCAGGCGGCGGGCCGCGTCCCCGCGCTGGCGCGCGGATTCGCCGTCGTGAGCATGGATTCGGGCCACAAAGGCTCGATGTTCGACGCGTCCTTCAATCGCGACCAGCAATCGAGCCTCGATTTTGCTTACGTCGCGCTGGGCCGGGTCACCACGGTCGCGAAAGAGATCATCGCGAAGTATTACGGCGAGCCCGCCAAGCATTCCTACTTCGTCGGCTGCTCGACTGGCGGCCGGCAGGCCATGCTCGCCTCGCAGCGGTATCCGCTCCAATTTGACGGCATCGTCGCCGGCGATCCGGCCATGCGCACCGGCTATTCGCGCATCGCGAACGCCTGGGACGCCGCGCTGTTCAACAAAATTGCCCCGAAAAACACGCAGGGGCTGCCTGTGCCCGGTCAGGCCTTTTCCGACAGCGATAAGCAGCTTCTCACCAACTCGATCCTCGACGCTTGCGATGCGAAGGATGGCCTCAAAGACGGACTGATTTTTGATTTCCGGGCGTGCCATTACAATCCGGAAGTTCTCACTTGCCAAGGCGCGAAGGCGGACTCGTGCCTGCTGTCTGCGCAGGTTCAGGCGCTGCAAGCGGCATTCGCCGGCCCGCGCGATTCTCGCGGGTTCGATCCGTACGTCGGCCGTCCGTACGACGCCGGCGTCGCCATCTATCTGCCCGGAACTTTCGGATCCGTCTTGCCGCGGTCCGCGCCGGGCATGTTCGGCAGGCCGAATTTGGCGACGAGCGTGGATGTCGATGCGCTCGAGCGCCAGGAAGCCGATGATCCCGCCGAATCGCTCACGGATACTACGTGGACTAATCTGAGTACCTTTGCGGCGCACGGCGGAAAGTTGATTTTCTTTCACGGCCTCAGCGATCCGGTCTTTTCGCCCTACGATACGCTGCGGTATTACAACGAAATGGCCGGAGAAAATGGCGGCGCCGATCAGGTGCGGAACTGGAGCCGCATTTTCTTGATCCCGGGAATGAATCATTGTGCCGGAGGGCCGGCGCTCGACCGCTTCGACGCGCTCGGCGCGGTAGTGAAGTGGGTGGAGGGAGGGGAAGCTCCGGATTCCATCGTCGCCACGGGAAAATATTTTCCCGGGCGCAGCCGCCCTTTATGCGCGTACCCCAAGCACGCGCAGTACAAAGGATCGGGCGATCCGCAAGACGCAGCAAACTTCACGTGCGCCGATTAGCGCCTCTTGAAATCCGCGCGCGAATAGGCCGGGGGTGGACAATGAATTCTCTTCGAAAAACAGAAATTTCTCTGCTTGCGGCATGCGGGATTCTGGCGCTCGTCGCGGCCCCGCATGTACGGGCGCAGGATTCTCGTTCGCCAGCAAAAAATTGCGCTGAGCTTATCCAATTGCGCATTCCCGGCACGGCCATGGCTATCACGAAAGCTGTCGCCGTGCCTGCCGCGCCGGCGGGCAGCATCGGGCTCACGCCGTTCCCAACAAAAATCCCGGTGCCTATGCCCTCGTACTGCCGCGCCGACGGCGCTATTGACCCGCGCACCGGCGTGGACGGCAAGCACTACGCCATCGGGTTCGCCATCGCGCTTCCGGACAAATGGAACGGGCGGTTCTTGTTTCAGGGCGGAGGCGGGCTGAACGGCGCCGTAAATCCGCCGCTTGGCGCCGTCGCGTCCGGCGATGATCCTGCGCTGGCGCGCGGCTTTGTCGTTGTCTCCACGGATACGGGCCATAGAGGTGCGGTATTCGATGCGTCCTTCATGAAGGACCAGCAAGCCGCGCTCGACTTCGCATATGTGGCAGTCGGCAAGGTCACCACGATTGCCAAGCAGATCATCGCGCAATACTACGGCGAGCCGGCGGAGCATTCCTATTTCGTGGGTTGCTCCACCGGCGGCCGCGAGGCGATGCTCGTGGCCGAAAAGTACCCCACCTATTTCAATGGGGTGGTTTCCGGCGACCCCGCGATGCGCACGGATAACTCCAACGCCGAGGATGCCTGGGCTGCAGTCGCTTTCAACCAGGTGGCGCCCAAGGATGCCTCGGGCAAGCCGGACACCGGCAAAGTTTTTTCCGCCGGTGACCGCAAGCTGCTCATTGACTCGATCTTGAACGAATGCGACGCGAAAGATGGCCTCAAAGACGGAATGATCTTCGATTTCCAGGCGTGCCACTACAATCCCGCGGTCTTGACGTGCAGCGGCGCGAAAACCGATACCTGCCTTTCGGACGTGCAGGTGCATGCGCTGCAGAAAGCATTCAGCCCGCTAAAAGATTCCATCGGCAACGAACTCTATCCGGCGTTTCCCTATGACACGGGCATCACCGTGTCCGGCCCGGGAACGATGATCGCAGGGATCGTTCCCAGCGCTGTGCCAACCAGCCCCTTCGGCCCCGATCTTGCCACCACCTACGATTCGGACGCCGCCGAGCGCACTATTAACGCCGACGGCACTCGCAAGCTGATCGATACCTACGACTGGACGAACCTTTCCACCTTTTCCCAACACGGCGGAAAACTGATCTTTTACCACGGGCTGAGCGATCCGTGGTTTTCGCCGCTCGATACGCTCGGCTATTACCAAAACATGGCCCGCGCCAATGGCGGCCTCGATCTGGTGGAACACTGGAGCCGCATCTTCTTTGTTCCGGGCATGAGCCATTGCGGCGGCGGTCCGGCGACGCTCGACAAATTCGATATGCTCACCGCGGTTGTAAATTGGGTGGAAAAAGGCACGCCGCCGGATTCGGTCACCGCAACGGGCAACGACTTTCCGGGGCGCAGCCGTCCCCTCTGCCCTTATCCCAGGCATGCCCAATATAAGGGCTCGGGCGATCCGCGGAACGCGGCCAATTTCATCTGTACACAGTAGCGGTACGCGGATTGGCGGAGTGTGTTTACCTGATGGAATCGCCGGTCATTCCTGTGAGCGTCAGTCGGGGCGCTTTTCGCCCTCGAAGCGACCATCTTGCATCGAACCTCGCGTTCCCGGACAAGGTCGCCGTTTTGTTCGAGCTTTTCACATCCAGCCTCTAGAACGCTCGCGGCGCGGGAGGTTTCGTGAACCAATTAGGAGAAATTCAGCCCGTCATGCTCGAGTACATTTTCCAGATTCGCATCGATTTCCAGGAGCGCGTCTCGTTCGAAACGCCCACCGGGCGCCGGGCGTACGTCCCGGCAGTTTCCGGCGTCATCGAGGGGCCGCGGCTGCAAGGGCGCGTCGTGCCGCATAGCGGCGCCGATTACGCCGCCCACGGCCGCCTGAACGCCCACTACATGCTGCAAGCCTCCGATGGCGCGATGATTTACATCAACAACACCGGATACCTCTATCCTCTCGAC
>JAGWRH010000445.1 GCA_028876695.1 Acidobacteriota bacterium
GGCGGGGATCAGTGGCCGGTCTTAGTATCCGATGAGGCGGTGAATATCGCTGTAGAAGGCGAGCGCGACGAGACAGAGCAAAAACACCAGACCGACCTGCACGAACCGCTCTTTCACGGCAACGCTCAGGTCGCGCCGCAGGCTGCCCTCGACCGCAAGCATGAGGACGTGGCCGCCATCGAGGATCGGAATTGGCAGCAGATTGAGCAAGCCGAGGTCCAGGCTGATGTAGGCCATCCACGAAAGCAGCGTGGTAAACCCGCCTTGCGCGGCCTCTCCGGACATCTGCACGATTCCGACGGGGCCCATCAGATCGCGGGCCGATACCCTGCCGTGAACGAGGCCGGAGAGCACATCGCCCATCATTTTCATCAGGTACCAGCTCTGCAAAACCGAATCTTTAGCCGATTCGACGATTCCCTGCCGCTCGAAAAATTCCCGCGACTTAGGGACGACTCCGATCTGCCAAGTCATCTTGCCGTTGCCGTTCATGGTGTAGATCGGCGTGATATGGATCGAAATCCGCTTGCCGTCGCGCAGCACGCCGAACTCGATCGAGTGCGAACCGACTTGCGGGACCTTTTCCATCAACTGCTGAAAGGTCACGATCGGCTGGCCGTTCATCGACACGATTTTGTCGCCCGCCTTCATTCCAGCCTTTTCGGCGGGAAAGCCGGGGGGAGCCTGGTCGATCACGGACGGAATGAGAGGGTATCCGAGCAAATCTCCGAGGCTCGTTTGCTTGCCGGGAATCGAGACTTCAAAAGTCTGGCTGGCGCCATTGCGCAGCACGGTAACGGGAACGGAGCTGCCCGGTTTCGCCTTCTGAATCTGCGCCATTACTTTGCCCCACGTCGGCGTCGTCACTTTCCCGACTTGCACGATTTGGTCGCCGGGGCGAATGGCCATAGCCGTTGGGGGATTTTCCGGGATGGCGGCCACCATGGCCGGCTGGCGGAGATACTCATCGGCGGGCATTCCGGCGATGGCATAGATTCCCCAGAAGATGACAAGCGTAAGGAGGATGTTCATCGATGGCCCGGCAATCGCGATCAGGAATCGCTGCCACCGCGGGCGCGACAAGAACTCGTATGGCTCGCCGCTGCGCTCCTCGACGGGATTGTCGCCGGCCATCTTTACGTAACCGCCCAGCGGCAGCGCGCTGATACGGTAATCGGTATCGCCGCGCTTCTTGCCCCAGAGCCGGGCGCCGAAGCCAATCGAGAAGACTTCGACGCGCACTCCGCAGAGCTTGGCCATGATGAAATGGCCCCACTCGTGGATCAGCACCAGAATTCCCAGGACGATCGCGCCGACGACGATGTCGCGCAGTGCGTTTGCGGCCATGAAGCGGTTATCTCTCCTGTGCCCTTAGGAACATTTTAGAGGAAAAAGCCACGCGTTCAATCACGAAACGCGCGGCACAAGGCGAAGTGCAAACCGCGCGAGAGGGCACGCAGTCCGCGCCATCCACGTGGTTTCGGCTGCGCGACCCTTTCAACTCGCGTGCCGCACCGCGGCGCCTTGACGTTCGACTTCGTCGGCCGCCAGGCGCCGCGCTTCCGCGTCTGCCGCCAAGAGCTCTTCGATACTGGCGATCCGTGCGCGCGGCATCCTATGTAGGACGCCTTCGATCACCCGCGCGATGCCCGGGAATGGGAGCCTGCGTTCGAGGAAGGCGGCGATAGCCACCTCGTCCGCGGCATTGAGCGCACAGGGCAGCAGCCCCCCCACACGCAGCGCTTCGCGCGCCAGTTCCAGGCACGGGAACTTGCCGGGAGGCACATTGTCGAAATCAAGCCTTCGCAGCGACCTCCAATCCAGCGCGCAATCATTGGATGCCACGCGCTCGGGATAGGTTAGCGCGTACTGAATGGGCATGCGCATGTCGGTGGGGCCAAGCTGCGCCAGAATCGAGCCATCCACGTATTCCACCATCGAATGAACTGTAGATTGCGGGTGGATCAGGACGTGAATTTTTTCGAGCGGCATTCCGAAAAGCCAGCGCGCCTCGATCACCTCAAAACCCTTGTTCATCAGCGTAGCGGAATCGATGGTAATGCGCCGGCCCATTTTCCAGTTGGGGTGAGCGAGGGCTTGCTCGGGCGTCACGGCATCGAGCTCCGCGACTGGGGTATTGCGGAACGGGCCGCCCGAGGCCGTCAGCACCAGGCGCTTTACTTCCCCGCGCGCGCCACCGCGCAGGCATTGGTGGATGGCGTTGTGTTCGCTATCCACGGGAAGAAGCGAGACGCGCTTACTTTCGACCGCGGCCATCACCAGCTCACCGGCCGCGACGAGCACTTCCTTGTTCGCGAGGGCGATGTCCTTGCCTTGGAGGATCGCTTTGTACGTCGCGGGCAAGCCGACAACGCCCACGGCGGCCGAGAGCACGATTTCCGCCTCAGGATGCGTGGCGACCCGTTCGATTCCTTCCGCGCCAAAAAGAATTTCCGGCAGCGGGGGACCGCTGGCCGGACGCTCTGAATCCAGCGCGGCGCGCAATTGCTGGGCGGCCGCTTCCGTTCCCACGGAAACGAGCTTCGGCAGGTAGCGTTTCACTTGCGCAGCCACCGTGGCGATGTTTGTTCCGGCGGCCAGGGACACCACTTCGAAGCGGTTTGGCAGCGCGTCCACGACTTGCAGGCACTGCCTGCCGATCGAACCCGTACTTCCGAGAATGGCGATTTTCTTCATGTGCGCCAATTTTATAGGGCTTTGCTCTCTTTTGCGAACGCTTGGGGAGCCAGATTTCTTGCCCGAAACAGGATCCGTCACTACACTAGCGCGAACCCGGGAGGCCTGCCATAAAACTCTCAGTATTCCGCGGAGTGAGCCTCGATGGCTTTCTGGCGTGCGCCGACGACGCGCTCGATTTCTTGCGCGCGGGCGAGCAGGAGCCCATGGGTTTACGGAGTTCTTTGCCACCGTCGATGTGGTGGTGATCGGGCGGAGGACTTTTGAAATTGAAGTGAAGCTCGGACACCTTGAGCTCTACGGCAAGAAGCCTGTTGTCCTGCTCAGCAGCCGCGCTGTTGAGTTCTCGCCGGCCAAAGGCGTTGCGATCAGGCAGATGTCTGGCACCGCGGCCACCGTGTCAGCTCCATTTGTGATACGATTGAGTTTACCGGCGCGCGATCGCACGCGCCC
>JAGWRH010000446.1 GCA_028876695.1 Acidobacteriota bacterium
ACGCCCGGCTGAAAGATCGGCCTTCCAAAGCAGCTTGCCGTGATCGTCCGGATCGAGGCCGACCACGTAGCCGCCTTTATCGGCATCGACGAGCACGCGCTTGCCATCGGGCAGCGTGCGCAGAATCGGCGAATCGCCGTAATCCCAATCCGGCCCTTCGACCTTCGGACATTCCGCGCCGCGCGGGCCGGGGCCGAAGCATCCGCCGGGCGAAGCGTCGCCATGAACGCCCTGGTAATGCCACAAAACTTTGCCGGTCTTGATGTCGAAGGCGACGACCGAATCGGAAAGCTCCGCGGGCGGGTCGCTGAATGCGTTGCCAACGCCGACGTAGATGGCGTGCTGCTTGGGATCGATCGTCACCGCATCCCAAATCGACGCTCCCGCGGGCGCCCAAAGCTGCGTGCCAATTTCGTTTTTCCTGTTTGGCTTGGGCGCTTCGGGAATCGTGTACGTTCGCCAGATTACGCGGCCGGTGTTGGCGTCGAGCGACCACAAGCTGCCGCGATAGGTGCAGCAGGGATAGTGTGGATCGGAGGAGACGATTTCTTCCGAGCCGGCGATGCCGACGTAGAGGCGTCCCCGATAAAACACCGGCGCGCCGGTAATGTGCGAAAGCAGCCGCGACTAAAGATTGCGTTTCCAGAGCAGCTCTCCGGTGCGCGCGTCGAGCGCGTACACATTGGCGCGCTTATCGCCATAGAACACCGCGTCAACCGCGTGCCCTTCGCGACGGATCGCCGCAATGAGCGCGGCGGTGCGGATCTGCGCGTCCGCGTGATAGGACCAGTAAACGCAGCCACTATCGGCGTTAACGGAATACGCGAATCCGGTGTCCTCGCCGAAGAAAACGCGACCATCCACCACCGAAGGCTGGCCGGAAGTCTCCGCGCCAAAAGGTATTCCAAACGCCCACTTGAGTCTGAGCTGCGGAACCTGATCGGCGGTTAGGCCGGCAGCTTTCTCCGGCTGAAACCGCGAGTTATCCAGATCGTTGCCCCAGCCGTTCCACGAGGGCGAAGACGTGAGGCCGGCCATCGGGGGATTGGAAGCGCAGCGATTCGTCATGTGCGCCGCCTCGCCCGCGTTCGTGCTGCCCAGCGGATGCCCGCCGAAAAATTCCGCGATCATGCGCTTTTGGTCCGTGGTCAGAGATTGCCCTTGCTGAACCATGTCGCCGGTGGTCAGCGCGGCGTAGATTGCCTCGGTGCTCATCTGGCCGAGCACTTCCGTATTCGGTGGAGTGCGCCCGGTCAGCGGGACGGCCTTCGCGCTGGCCTTGGCGTTCAGATGGCAACTGGCGCAGTGCTGATTAAAGAGCGCATTCGCCGCCATGCGTTCCGGGGGACCAACGGGCGCAGCGCCTGGCCCCGCGGGCGATTGCGCGGGTGGTCGCGCGGGCGGCAGTTGACCCGCTGCGCCTTGTGGCGCCGAGTTCTGTGAAGATTGCCCGGCGCCCTGCGGACCGCCGAAGGCGGTAGACGGCATGGCGATCAGCAACGCCGCCAGGCAAAAGATTTGCGCCAGCGAAGTTCGTCGAGCGAAAGGGAACGGCCTCGCGAGCGAGCTTTGTCGAGCCGAAAGAAATTGACGCGCCAACGCGCGCACAGTCCGTTCAGCCGCTTCGAATATCGCGCTGCTTCCGGATTGGGTGGTCATGGGAAGCGCATTGTAAGCCGCATTTTGCCTCCGAAACATGCATTTCGCGTGTGCCGGGATGTATCGGCTAGACGTGTACCCGATCGTTTGTTTTCTACGACTTACGAGTGTTTCTAATCGTATGAGTGTATCGGTTAGAGGCCGCGAGCGGAGCCGGGCGGAACTTGATTTTTTCGCGGGCTGCGGGCGCGACGGCCGAGATAAATTTCATGTTGTTCGCCGCCTGCACCGAGCCTTCGCTCCTTGCGGGGGTCCCGGCGCAGCAGGCGCGATCTTTCCTCCTTGCCGCTCAGCAGCTTCCGAGCGGAAGGTAAAAACGACCCACGGTAGCATGAAAGTGGAGAAGCGTCGAGGTTCAATCTGGAGGCAGTACCAACTTTCCCATTTTGGGAATTGCGCGGGGGACATCTCCGACGTCTTGAGCCGAAGGCCGTGTCTTGTTAGTTGCTGTATATATTCGTATCTGGTTAGTATAGGCGCGTCAGTCTTTCATGCGATGGACCTTAATGCTGCCTTACGTGTGAGGGCACGATGCGTTTAAAGACGCTGTCTGTATTGCTCCCCTCAAAACTAGACAGTCAGGGCCTCGGAATTTAGTACAGCTTTGAAAGCCAGGAAGGCCTCGTGCGGGGTGCGATTTCGAACTCCGCGGTGAGGCCGG
>JAGWRH010000447.1 GCA_028876695.1 Acidobacteriota bacterium
GCGGCGCGCGCGGCGCTGGGAAAATTCACGGGCTTCCTCGAGTTTTGCGAAGCGGTTGATACGCGCGTGCTGAATAAGCGAGTGGTCGAAAGCCTGGTGAGGTCCGGCGCGCTCGACGGGCTTGGCGGGCATCGGGCGCAGATGATCGCGGCGATTGACCGGGCGTTCGAACGCGCGCAGAAAATTCAGCGATCGAAGGAAAGCGGCCAGCACGGACTTTTCGCCGGCGGTGGAGCGGAGGCGCAAGCGGCCCCCGCCGAACCGCTGCCGGATGTGGAGGAATGGCCGGAGCATGAGTTGCTGGCAGCGGAGTATGCGACGCTCGGATTCTTCATCTCGGGGCATCCGCTGGACAAATTCGCGGGCCTCCTTCAGGAGCTGAAAGCCGCGGATCTTTCGTCGATCGAGGGGCGGCGCAACGGGGATGAGGTGACGGTAGCCGGAATCATCGTGCAGATGCGGCCGATGCGTTCGCGACGCGGCGCGCGCTGGTCGATTCTGACGTTGCAAGACCGCACCGGAGTGATCGAGGCGCTGGTATTTCCGGAGGCGTTTCAGAAACTGGAACCGATCCTGAAAGGCGCCACTCCGTTGCTGGTGAAGGCGCGGGTGGCCGTGGAAGACGTGGGCACGCGGCTGATCGTCGCGGATGCCAAGCTGCTCGAGCAGGTCACCTCACCGGCGAAGAATGGGGCACCGAGCCAACTGCGCGTGCGCGTATTGCTGAAAACGATGGATCCGGGCGCGCTCGATCGCTTGCAGGAGCTTTTCGCCAGCCGGCCGGGACGCTGCCGGGTTACGTTCGATCTGGTCAAGGAGGACGGGCTCGAAGCGACGCTCGAATCCTCGAGCGCGGTGCGCGCCGACGACGAACTGGTCGAACGCGTGCGCGAAATTTGCGGGGCGGATTCGGTGGAGGTCGTTCCGTGACCACGCCTGCCGAAAGATATGAGCGGCGCAAGCTGGCTCGCGAACGGCTGCGGCGTCTGCAGGAGCGTGCGCGGCAGCGCGAGCTTGCCAAGAAAGCGACGGCATCGCCGCCGGCCACCGCAACCGGATATTCGGTGGCTCGGCCAGTGTCTCCGAACGCCGCGATCCGAGCCGCCGATGCCACGGTCGCCGAGAAACAAAAGCTGCGCCAGAGCGCGATCAACGCGCTGGAGCGCGACGTGGCCGAGCTTGGACGCCTGGCGGACTCGTCCACAAATACGGCCAATGATATTTCCCGGATTCGGAAGGAAGTGGACGAGCTGAAGCGCGACTTCTACGCGAACCTGGTTTCGTGGCAGAAAGTGCAGCTCGCGCGGCATCCGCAGCGGCCGTATTCCGACGACTTCATCAGGCTGCTATTCGAGGAGTTCAGCGAAATCCACGGCGACCGTGGCTTCGCGGACGACACCGCGATGATCACAGGGATGGCGAGGTTCCATGGCAAGCCGTGCCTGGTGGTAGGAACGCAGAAAGGCCGCGGAACGAAGCAGCGCGTGGCCCGCAATTTCGGGCAATCGAAGCCGGAGGGCTACCGCAAGGCGCTGCGCGCGATGCGACTGGCGGCAAAGTTCGGGCGGCCGATCTTCGTTTTTGTCGATACGCCCGGCGCGTATCCCGGGGTGGATGGCGAAGAGCGCGGACAGGCTCAGGCGATCGCGCACAACATCCGCGAGATGGCACGGCTTCCGGTGCCGATTATCGTCACGATCACCGGCGAAGGCGGATCGGGAGGCGCGCTGGCGATTGCCGTTGGCGATCGCGTGTATATGCTGGAAAATTCGATCTATTCAGTGATTTCTCCGGAGGGATGCGCATCGATCATGTGGCGCGACGCGACGAAGGCGGAACTGGCGGCCGAAGCGCTCAAATTGACCGCGCCCGATCTGCTCGGCTTGAAACTGATCGATGAAGTGGTGCCGGAACCCGAGGGCGGCGCTCACAGCGACTACGAGGCGGCGGCGAGGCTACTTGATCCGGTACTTGAGCAGGCCCTGCGGGAGCTCGCGTCTATTTCGCCGCAGCAGCTCGTGGACCGCCGTTACGAAAAATTCCGATCGATGGGGCAATTTTTCGCCTAGGGGCGCGCCCCCGCCGCGCGATCTGACGTAGTACTTCCCAGTGGAATATTGGGCACGTCGCACGGCATTGCGATTGCTACGCCCGCCTTGCTGATCTAGCTTGCTTGGTCGGGGAACTATCCAATTGCAGAGGGCGAGGCGACGCTAATGTCCGACGTATTTCGGCCGTACGAAAGGCTCGTCGAGATTACGATATTGGGGAAAACTTTTTTGGTGCCGGAGCGGAATTCCCTGCTCCGCGCCTTCCAGTTCATAAGCCCGGAAACGATCCCTTACGGGCGGTTCTGCTGGAATCAGGAATGCCAGTTCTGCCGCGTCGATTGCCATCTGCCGGATGACGACCGGCCGCGTCCGATCTTGAGCTGTAAATTTCTGGTCTCCGACGGAATGGCCATTTCCAATCTTGCTCCGGAATTGGTCGCATGCCTGCGCGCAAAACTCGGGGCCGCGGCGGATAAGAATGCACCGCCTGCGGGAACGGAAAAGGCCGCCGAACCGATCGAGCTCGCTGCGACAAAAGAAGGCTAGTGCTCCACGATTCCGAGGATTTAGTAATTCCGGGACCTTCCGCGCCTGTATCCGGCGAAATCCATCCTGCGAGTGCTTGCATCGACCTGCTGAACCGCTGACCTAAGCTGCCGATCAGAGAGACGCGCTACGACGCACTTTGGGCTGTGTTAGAATTTGAGGTTCCTAAGCGCTGCCCGCTACGAAGTGCGCCCGGAACGGATGGGAGTCTGCAATGAAGGCCCGGGGAAAGTTTATCGTCGGATCGGCGATTATCGTCGTTACGCTACTCGCATTGGCGTACGCCGGCTATACGCAAAGCAAGACCTACTACCACACGATCTCCGAGCTTTCCACGCTTCACGGGACGGCGCTGCACCAGCGCATGCGCGTATCCGGCGACGTGCTCGCCGGGTCGATCGCGCACGCGGATGGGCACATCAACTTCGTACTGCAAGAAAATGGAAAGCAACTTCCTGTGAGCTACATCGGCACCGATCCCCTTCCTGACACCTTCAAGGATGGCGCGCAGGCCCTGGTGGAGGGCCGATTGACGCCGCAAGGCAGCTTCGTGGCCGAGGAGGTGCAGGCCAAGTGCGCTTCGAAATACCAGGCTGCGCCGCCCGGGACAGGCATGGCCGCGGGCAAAGGCTAGCCGTAACTTCGCGCTAAGGGGGCTCCGTGGACATTTTTGGCTCGTTTGCTCTGCTGCTAGCGTTTCTGGCCGCGGTGTACGCGTTCGCGGGCGGACTGATCGGCATCTACACGCGGCGGCAGTTGCTGACGAAAAGCGCTCGTCACGCCGGGATGGCCGTATTCGGGCTCGTGACGCTGGCGGTCGCTTCCCTGGAATACTTTTTCTTCACCGACAATTTTTCGATGGCGTATGTGGCGGAGCACAGCAACCGCGCGCTCCCCGCGTTCTACAAATTCGCGGCTCTTTGGTCGGGACAAGAAGGATCGCTGCTGTGGTGGTCATTCCTGCTCTCGCTTTTCGCGTTCCTCGCGTTATTCCTGAATCGCAAGCGTCATCCGGAATTGATGCCGTGGGTGGGCGTCATTTTGGCGGGCGTGCAGATCTTTTTCCTGACGCTGAATAATTTCGTCGCCAATCCATTCAACGTGATTGCGGGGCGCGACGCCGGCGGCGCGCTGCATCTCGCCACATTGTCGCAAGGCAGCGGGCTAAATCCCCTGCTGCAATATCCGGAGATGGTGATCCACCCGCCGATGCTTTATCTCGGCTATACCGGATTCACGGTGCCGTTCGCCTTCGCGCTGGCGGCGCTGCTCGGCCGCTATCCCGGCGAGAAATGGATCCACATCACGCGCCGCTGGACGATGGTGGCGTGGTGCTTCCTGGGCGTCGGAATTCTGCTGGGCGCGCACTGGGCGTACGCGGTGCTGGGGTGGGGCGGCTATTGGGAATGGGATCCGGTGGAAAACGCCGCGCTGCTTCCCTGGATCACCGGTACAGCGTTCCTGCACTCCGTGATGATGCAAGAAAAACGCGGGATGATGCGCGTTTGGAACGTGTGGCTGGTCTTCAGCACGTTCATGCTGTGCGTACTCGGAACGTTCCTGACGCGCGCCGGCATCGTCAGCTCCGTTCACGCTTTCGCGGAGTCGGCGATTGGCGGTTGGTTCGTTGCGTTCCTGGCGATCGTGTTGGCTGTTTGCCTGGTGGCCTGGTACAAGAACCGCGATTATTTGCGCAGCGACAACCAATTGGACTCGCTGGTTTCGCGCGAATCGAGCTTCCTGTTCAATAATCTGATTCTGCTGGCGGCGTGCTTTGCGGTCCTCTGGGGCACGCTGTTTCCGGTTCTTTCGGAGTGGGTGACCGGGAGCAAAATCAGCGTGGGCCCACCGTTTTTTGACAAGGTGAACATTCCCATTGCGCTGTTCTTGCTGCTCCTCACCGGGGTAGGCCCGCTGCTCGCCTGGCGGAAAACGTCGTTCGACGCGTTGAAGCGCAATTTCGCCTGGCCGCTGGGAATCGCGCTGGTCGCGGGGGTCGTGGCCTTTCTATTCGGCTTTCGCGACGTTTACGCCTGCATGTGCTTGATTTTGTCGATATTCGTAACCCTCACGATCGCCTCGGAATTCTACCGTGGCGCGCGGGTGATCGCGGCGCGCGACCGCGTGAACATCATCAGCGCCATCGGCGAATTGACCATGCGCAATACGCGGCGCTATGGCGGCTACATCGTGCATTTCGGCATCGTGCTGATCTTTATCGGCATCGCTGGACGCGCGTTCAGCCAGGATATGCAGAAGCAGGTGTCCGTTGGACAAAGCCTGGCGATCGGCCCGTACACGATCGTTTGCCAGAATTTCGATTCGCCCTCGAACGCCAACTACACATCGCAGCGGGCCACGCTGGAAGTGTTTCGCAACGGCAAATCAGAGATGATGCTTTATCCCGAGCGGCGCTTCTTTACCGCCAGCCAGGTGACGGAAACGATCGTCGCAATCGAATCCGCGCCGCTGCGCGATCTGTATGTGGTGTATTCGGGCGTCGATCCGGACACGAACAAGCCGGTGATCCACGCTTTTATCAATCCGCTGGTGAAATTTATCTGGTTTGGCGGAATTGTGGTGATCCTCGGCACCGGGCTGGCGATGTTCCCGGAGCGCCGCGCCGCGCTGGTGCTGAGCCGCGCCAGCGAACCGTCCTGGGGCGAGGCCATCACGAGCACTTCCGCCGCAACCGCGGTGAACGCGTCGGCGCGCTCCGGCACCTCATTCATGCACCGCACTGACTCCAGCGACGAGACCTGACGCTCGACTGCCTTTCAAGTAAACTTTTCTTGCCGATGAATCCGGCGCGAATATTTCTGTGCCTTCCGCCGGCGACGTGTGCGTTCGCACATCCATGCGCGGCGCAATCCGCGCAGGACGCGGCAAATCCGCCTGCGGGATACATTCAATTCGAAAACGGGATTCTCGGCCTTCCGCACGGATTGTGGTAAGGTCCACGCGA
>JAGWRH010000448.1 GCA_028876695.1 Acidobacteriota bacterium
CTACCCCAGCCATCAGCGTGGTGCTCACCGCGCCCATGCCGGGCGTCAGCACGCCGAGTTTGCCTTTTGGCGGAGTCAGACTTGCGGGCCTGCGCATGCAATTCCCCCCTTAAGGTTAAGCGGTAAAAAAAGTGCGATTTATGTTCTGCGAATTGCCGGTCTTGTTCCGCGCGTTGGGGTGTCGCCCCGCACCCGGGATCGTGCGACTCGCTCTACAAAGACGATCATCATGCTGCATCGCAGCGGCTTTTGCAATTCGAAAGCTTAAAAATCATTCATGCAGAACGTTCGCGAAGCGGTAATAATCGCGCATCTTCTCGCGTAATTCGAAATGAGACTCTTGTATGCTACAAACGGGGACCATCGAGCGGCGGGTCGCGGAAAAATAGATCGAATCTGCGGCCGCGACCCCGCGAATGCGCGCTCATGTGCGCCGACGTGCGGAGGACCAAAATGATCTGGAGAGTATCGGCCGCTGCATCCGGTATAAATCGCCGGTCGCCAAGCAGCGCGGAGTCGAATGCAGCGAGGCTCGCGCGGTTGCTCACGAACTGTTTCACCGTGTGTTGGGTCTTCGCCGCGATCGCGTTGCTGGCTTTTGGGCTGGGCGTCCAGCCGGCTCGCGCGCAAACCAATGCGCTCAACGCCGCGATCAGTCAGGAGTCGCAGGCGGCCCCGCAGCCTGTCGCCGCGGGAGCGCCTTTGACGCTCACGCTCGCCGATGCCCTCGCTCGCGCGCAAAAAAACAGCCCTGATTTTCAACGCGCTCTTGCGGCGGTCAAAATCGCGAAGAGCGGTCAGACGCAGGCACGCGCTGCCATGCTGCCGTCGTTCACCAACTCCACGCAATATTTGAACGCTCAGGGCAACGGTATTTCGCCGGTGGGGCGCTACGTCACGCAGGATGGTATCCACGTCTATCGCGAATGGCTGGTCACCCACGAAGATATGCCGGGAAGCTTCTTCCTGGACCTCGGACCTAAAAAGGCGGCGTACCAAAAAGCCCTGGCCGTTGCGGGCGCCGAAATCGCCAAGCGCAGCCTGGTCGTCACGGTGACGCAGGATTATTACGCCCTGCTCGTCGCGCAGCGCGCCTACGCCACGGCGCAGACCGCTCTCGCCGATGGGCAGCATTTTCTACAAATCAGCCAGCAGCTTGAGCAGGGCGGGGAAGTCGCTCATCAGGGAGTAATTCGCTTTCAGTTGCAGGTCAGCCAGGCCCAGCGCGACTTGGGCGATGCGCAGGTCCTGATGGAGCAGGCTCGCTTGAACTTGGCTGTGTTACTATTTCCGGCCTTTAACGAGGATTTCACAGTCGTCGACGACTTGGACACGCCACCGGTGCTGCCCGATTTCAAACAGATCGAAGCGATCGCCAAAGACCATAATCCCACCGTGGCTTCGGCCCTGGCATCCTACAATTCCGCGCGCGTCGACGTGGCCTCCGCGCGAACCGACTTCTTGCCGTCCTTCTCGATCGACGTCGATTACGGCATCGAGGCCAACCGCTTTGCCCTCGAAAGCGTCAACAACACCGTCCTGACGCCCAATCCGATCACCGGGAAGCCTCCCGTGCAGCCCAACCTCGGATACTTCGTGACCTATTCGATGAATATTCCGGTCTGGGATTGGGGCGCGCGCATCGGCAAATTGCATCAGGCCGAAGAGCAGAGGAGCGTGGCCAAGCTCGATCTCTTGTTCGCGCAGAGGAAAACGCTGGCCTTGTTGCACTCCGATTACGACGAATCGCAGGTCGCCTGGAATCAGCTTACGACCTTGCGGCAATCCGTCGATCTCGCGCAGCAAAACCTGCAGCTGGTCACCATGCAATATCAGGCGGGCGAGGCGGCTGTCCTCGATGTGCTGGACGCCGAAACCTCTCTGGCCACCGCTCGCAACGCGTACGCAACCGGCGAAGCCCGCTACCGCAACGCGCTCGCCGCTCTGCAGACCGTCACGGGGAGCTTCTGAGCGTGTCGCGACGTGCGCTAAATTCCAGCACCTTCGGGCTGGCATTCGTATCGCTCACCGCATCCGCGGCGCTCTTCTTCGCTGCTTGCTCGGGCAAGAAGCCCGAAGCCCCGCCTGCGGTAACCGTGCAAGCTGCGCCCGTGCGGCAAAAGACGATCAGCGAAATCGTTTCCACCGAGGCGGTGCTCTATCCCAAGAGCGAGGCTTCCATCGTTCCGAAGATCAGCGCGCCGGTCGAAAAGTTCTACGTCAATCGGGGCAGCCACGTGAATCAAGGCCAATTGGTCGCTCAGCTTGAAAACAAGGATCTCCAGGCAACGCTGAAACAAGCCCAAGGCGCCTATCAGCAGGCCCAAGCCGCTTACGATACCAGCACGCAAGTCAGCCTGCCCGCCGATATCCAGAATGCCCAGCTCGATGCCAAAGCCACCAGGCAGGCCATGGAATCCGCTCGCATGGTGTACGAGAGCCGGGAACAGCTTTACAAATCCGGCGCGATTTCGCGCAATTTGTTGGAGCAGGCGCGCGTGGCCTACGTGCAGGCCAATAATCAATATCAAATGTCCGCGGCGCATTTGGAAGGGCTGCAAAAAGTAGGCCAAACCGCCGGGAAGCAAACGGCCGAAGGCCAGCTGGCCGCCGCCAAGGGACAATACGAATCGGCCCTGGCCCAGTTCCAATATTCCGAAATTCGCAGCCCGATCACCGGCGTCGTTACGGACCGCCCGTTGTTTGAAGGCCAGATGGCCACAGCGGGATCGCCGCTCATGACCATCATGGATTTGTCCCGCATTGTCGGCCGCGCTTACGTCTCGCCCCAGCAAGCCTCGCAGTTGCACGTCGGCGACGCCGCCACCATCGTTCCAGGCGATGGCCGCCCCGAAGTTCCGGCCAAAGTCTCGGTGGTGAGCCCGGCCCTCGACCCCAATAGCACCACCGTGCAAGTTTGGGTTGAGGCAGCCAACCCCCGCGAACAACTGCGCCCCGGCTCAACCGTGAACATCCAGATCGTCGCCCGCAGCGTCGAAAACGCGCTGGTCGTCCCCGCGGCCGCGGTGCTTACCGGGGACAAAGGCGCCACCACCGTAATGGTGATCGGTGGCGATCAGGTCGCTCACCAAACCGGCGTCCAAACGGGCATACATCAGGATGGCGAAGTGCAAATTACTTCTGGTTTGCGCGCCGGCCAGCGAGTGGTCACCGAAGGCGCGTACGGCTTACCCGACGGCGCAACCGTGCAAGTGTCCAGTCCTGCCGCCTCCCCCGCGGCCGGAGACGACTAGTTCGGCCCATGGCGAATTCACGCGCATCCAGCGTTCCCGAAAATAACGAAGATCGCCGCGAAGCGGAAAAGTTCTGGTTCGCGCGGGAACACAAATCCATCATCTTCTTGATCGCCACGCTCGCTTTGGTGGGCGCGTACTTTGTGTTTAGCATCCCCATCGCGGTTTTTCCCACCACGGATTTTCCTCGCGTCATCGTAGCCGTTGACAACGGCGTGATGCCTATCGACCAGATGCTCGTCACCATCACGCGCCCAATCGAAGAAGCCGTCAGCGGCGTCGAAGGCATCGAGAATGTGCAATCGATCACTAGCCGGGGCTCGGCCGAAGTCGATCTTTACTTCAGCTGGAAAGTTGACATGTTTCAGACGCTCCAGCGTGTGAACGCCGCCCTCGCCCGCGTACAGGGCAGCCTGCCGGCCACCGCGCGGATCAGCGCCCAGCGCCTCGAATTCTCGAGCTTCCCGATTCTGGGCTACGGCCTCACGTCCGATACGATTTCCCAGCAGCAGCTCTGGGAATTGGCCGCCTACACGATCAAGCCGCGCCTGGCCGGGCTTTCTGGAGTATCGACGATCGTCGTCCAGGGCGGCGAAGTGCCCGAATACCACATCGTTCCCGATCCCGCCAAACTGCGCGTCACGGGCACGGGCATCTCCGGAATTCTCGACGCCGTCGATCGCTCCAACATCATTCAATCTCCCGGTCTCTTCGCGCAACAGCACCAGCTCTTTCTCGGGCTCATCACCGGCCAGGCGCAAACCGCGCAAGATCTCGCGAACACGTTCATCAAAAACTCGCCCGACGGCACTCCCATCACCGTCGGCAATGTCGCCACCGTCCAGACCGGTTACGCGCCGCGTTACACCATCGCGACCGCCAACGGCAGGCCCGCCGTCCTGATCAATATCAACCGGCAGCGCGGCAGCAACACGATGCAGGTGGCCGCCGCGGTGAAAAACGAAATGAAGTGGATGGAAGCGTCGATGCCGGCCGGCGTGCGCGTCGGCGCGTTCTACGATCAATCGTGGATTGTCGGCCAATCGATTAAAAGCGTCCGCGATGCCATTCTGATCGGCTTGATCCTGGCGTCGGCGGTCCTGGTTTTCTTTCTCCGCGATTGGGGCACCTCGTTTATCGCGGGCATGGTGATCCCCATCAGCCTGCTGGTCACGTTCATCGTGATGAAGTTGCTCGGCGAAAGTTTCGATCTGATGACGCTCGGCGGCATGGCCGCCGCGGTCGGCCTGATTATCGACGATGCTATCGTGGTGCTCGAAAATGTCGTTCTGCATCGCGAAGCGGGCGAGGGAAGGTTCCAGGCCGTTTCGCTCACGCTGCACGAACTTTCCACGGCGCTCGTCGGCTCAACGCTCACGCCGATTGTCGTCTTCGTTCCGCTGGTCGCCATCACCGGCGTTACCGGCGTCTTTTTCCGCGCCATGGCCGTCACCATCGGCGCGGCTCTGCTCACCTCTTTGGCTCTCGCGCTCACCTGGACTCCCACTCTCTGCCTGTACTTGCTTCGCGGCAACATTGCCGAATATTCCGGTGGCAACTCTGGTATGCACGCGACCTCAGCTGATCCTCCGGCGGCGGCAGCGCCTCCAGAAATCGCCCTCGACGAGCAGGTCGCGCGTCGCCAAGCCGATATGAGCCGCATGCTGCAAGCCGAAGAAGAGCACCTGATGAAGGGCAGCTTCGGCCGGGTAATCCGCTTTTACGAGCACTGGTTCCGGCGCAGCATTAAATACCCCATCTGGGTTCCGATTCTGGCGGTATTTCTGATCGGCGTCTCCTATCTCTGCTACCGGCATATTGGTTCGGATTTGCTTCCCAAAATGGACGAGGGCAGCTTCGTCATCGACTACGTCACGCCGCCCGGCAGCTCCTTGCAGGAAACCGATCGCATGGTGAAGGGTATTCTGAAAATCGTCGATACAGTTCCCGAAGTGGCCAGCACGTCGCGCCGCACCGGCCAGCAACTCGGTCTCGCCGCCGTCACCGAAGCAAACATCGGAGACATCTCCGTCGATCTGAAAACCAATCGCAGCCGCGATGTGTGGCAGATCATCAGCGAAATTCGCGGCAAGGTCGCCGCCGAAGAGCCGGCCGTCGATGTCGATTACGTTCAAAAGTTACAGGACATGATCGGCGACCTCACCAGCGCTCCGCAGCCCATCGACATCATGATGTTCAATCCCGACGCCAAACTGCTTGATCAATGGGCGCCTAAGGTAGCCGACGCCATTGGCGGCATCACCGTTGGCGGCGAGCATCCCGTCGTCGATATCGACAATGGCATCGATTCAACTACCAGCGGCCCCGCCATTTCCTATCGCGTCGATATGGCCAAGGCCGCGAACGCCGGCTTCACGCCACAGGACCTGGCCAATCAGGCCACCGCGATGCTCAATGGCGTCACCGCGCAACAGCCCATGGTCGTCAACGACCGTCCGTATCCAGTCCGTATTCGCTACCCCGACGACGTTCGCTCCTCGGTCGCGGCGATGAACAACACGGTGATAGTCAGCCCCACCGGCCAAACCGCCAATCTCGGCTCGGTCGCCAACATGACGGACATCCCCGGCCAGACGGAAATTCTGCAGCAAAACGAACAGCGCTATGTGGCCGTTACCGCGCGCCTCGAGGGCCTCGACATGGGCCACGGCATCTCCGCTGTTCAGGCGGCGCTCGCCAAGTTGAACATGCCCAAATCGATCCGCATCGAATACGGGGGCCTCTACAAAACGCAGCAGCAGTCGTTCCGCGATCTCACGCTGGTCCTCGCGCTCGCCGTCATTTTTGTGTTCCTCGTGCTGCTATTCGAATTTCGAAGCTTCTCCGCGCCGATTTCCATCTTGGTCTCGGCGCTGCTTTCAACCGCGGGAGTTTTCGTTGCTCTGCTCGCTTTCGGCATCACCTTCAATCTTTCGTCGTTCATGGGCTTGATCATGGTGATCGGCATCGTGGCGAAAAACGGAATCCTGCTCCTCGACGCTGACGAAAAATTCCGCGCCGCGGGATTTTCAAACGAAGAGGCCATCTTTCAGGCCGGGCGCCGCCGTCTGCGGCCCATTTCCATGACGGCGATCGCCGCCGTTCTCGGCATGTTGCCCTTGGCTCTGGGCATCGGCTCAGGTTCGCAGATGCTGCAGCCGCTGGCGGTTGCCGTCATCGGCGGTCTGCTGATCGCCATGGTGCTCTCGCTTTTCGTCACGCCGACGATCTACTACTACATGACTCGCTAGCGCGGTTGCGCCTGCGCCACGGTCGTGTGGGCACGGAGAACCGCCCTAAAAGCCGTATCGCTGTAACGAATTAAGTCGTATAAAGCCGCACATCCATGCGCCAATTTCGCGCATAAATCGGCTCGTAAACCGCGAATTAGCGCCACAAAATGCTCACAAAATGCACGTTGTCGCCAATCCGCGGCCGGGACGAATTGTCTTTTCCCGCGCCCGCGCATCTATAATGGAGCATGGCCGAAGCCAAAAAATCCCGGTCCCTGGGCGCACTCACCGCGTTCGCGAACGCCGGTTTCCGCCGCGCCTACACCCAGGTGCGCGTGGACGAGGCCAAGTTCCTGCGCCACGTGCGCCGCGCCCACGGCTTGCCGATCGAATCCTGGCCGCAAATGCTGCACCTTGGCCCGAACGTCATCGCGCCGATTGCGGAGGGCACGATTTCGAGCGCATCGAAAATGGCCGCGCTCGAAGGAGCGGGTCTCGGCATCGGCTCGTTCCTCACCGTTGTTCCCGACATGGGCATTCTCGCCACGATCACGCTGCGCATGCTGCAAAAGCTCAGCCTGTTGCACGGCTTCGAGTACGCCACGGAAGCGGACAACGTTCAGCTGTGGATTGCGGCGGCGACCGCGGCGGGCGTCGATCTGGGACGCGATTTTCTGGGTAAGCAGGCGATGGAGCAAATGGTCCCGCGCATCATCGACCGGGTTGCGGTGAAAGTCGGCCAGGACGTGGCGGAGAAATGGGCCGGGCGGTTGATTCCCGTCGTGGGCATGGGAGCGGGAGCCGCGATCAATTACTATTTCGTGCGCTCTTGGGGACGCCGCGCACGCGCGCACTTCGCCGGGCGCCATCGCGCCGTTCGCCAGCGCCTGGAAGCGCCGCCGTTAACCGGCGCATCGCAGTCCATCGCTCTCTATGGCGCGCAGCGCGAGACTCGGGCATGACCGATGGTTGCGTAGAGCCGCCTTCTAGCCCTGCAAATTCTGATTGATCCGATTTTCTACGCACGCTCCAGCGCCGCGCGATCCCATTGGCCCAGATTCGCTCCCGCCTCGTAAGTGCTCTGCAAGAATTCCAGCAGCGTCTCGCGCGGATTCGCCGCGGTTCGCACGGCCTCATACGGCAGCAGGAATTCTCCCAATTGCGCGTGATAGAAAGCCTGTGGGGGCCGGACCGTCGCTTCGCGAAAACCGCCGGGCTCCGGCACCGCGTAGGCGTAGAACATCGGCTCCTTGATATCTCCTCCGCCCGGCCACCATCCCGCGCTGATCACTTCATGCGAATACGCCTCGCGCGTCATGCGGTCCGCGCCGGGGCGTTCCGGAGCGCGGCGCCCTGAAAATCGCGTGGCGGCCAGATCGAAGCTGCCCCAGAAAAAATGCACCGGGCTCGCTTTGCCGATGAAACCGCACCGAAATTCCTTCAGCACCGCATCAACGCTCGACAAAACGCGCCAACAGCGGTTGGCGTACGCGGGATCGTAGGATGCATGCACCGTATCCTGATCGAAGCGGATCGGATTCGGCACTTCGACCGGCATGGGCCAGATTTTTACGGAGATTCCCGCGGAATCGAGCAGGCGCATGAATTTTTCGTAGAACTCGGCCACGGATTGCGGCGCGAGCGGCATCGAGCACTTTTGATCCCAGCTGGTGGTGATGCGCAGCTCGTGCGCCACAAAATCAAACTCGATTTCGAAATTTCCGCCGCGGACGGGAATGGCGGACGTGGTAAGTCCGCGCGCGCTGACGTATAGCGGAACCTGCCACCAGTGATTTACATGCGGTGCGAGCGCCAGGCGCACCTTGCCGGCCATCTGCGTCCACATGTGCAACGTGTCCAGCGTCGGTTGCCACTCGGCGAGCGGAAGCGGCGGCCATGCGTCTTCGCGTGTCATCGGTGTTCGCGACTCATCCGACCATGGCGCTATCGACGTAGCACCACTTCCAGTCCTCTCCCGGCTCGAAGGACTGGATGATCGGATGTTTGGTGGAGTGAAAATGCTTCGTGGCGTGTTTATTTTTCGAGCTGTCGCAGCAGCCCACGTGCCCGCACATCAGGCACAACCGCAGATGCACCCAGGTATCGCCCATCTTCAGGCACTCCTCGCAGCCCTTCGCGCTGGGCTTCACTTTTCGAATGGTGCTCAAATGCGGGCAGGCGGTTGCCATGGCTGGTTCTCCTTGCGGCTATGGTAAAACAATTCTTCCGCGATTTGGATGAATAGTCCGTGGCTCTGCTGAAATCCGTTTCGCCGACAACGCCGCTCGAAAAATCGCTCCGCGTTCGCCGCCTGCGGCGTTCGGAGCTGCCCATCGATTCGATCGAGCTGGCGCGCTTTCTGATCGGGAAAACGCTGGTACGCGAACTCCCGCGCATCCGTCTAAGCGGGCGGATCGTGGAAACGGAAGCGTATCCCGTTGGCGATCCCGCGGGGCACGCTTTCCGCGGCCTCACGCAGGCGAATCGTTCGCTCTTTCTTCGACGCGGCCACGCCTACGTGCACTTCACCTATGGTTCTTGCTGGCTGATGAACGTGAGCGGCGAAACGCCGGGAATTGGCGCCGGGGTTCTGATTCGCGCGATCGAGCCGCTCGAAGGCGTGGACTGGATGATGCGCCGCCGCGGCGTCGAGCGCCTCGCGGATGTTGCGCGCGGCCCCGGACGCCTGGCTCAGGCGATGGATATCGACAAGCGTTTCGACGGCGTCGATTTGTGCGTTCCGCGCAGCCCGCTCTGGCTGGGAACCGCCGTCAAGCCTGCGGGGCCGATCGGCGTGAGCGTCCGCATTGGGATTTCGCGCGCCGTGGATCGCGAGTTGCGCTTTTACGAGCGCGGCAGCCCGTTCGTCAGCGGCTCGCTGCGCCTTCGGCAGTAAACCGCCGAGTCGTCACCTTCCGCATAAGCCCGATAATAACGCGTGCCCCGCCCGCCGATTGGCAAGGCCCAGAAGCGCCCGCGCTCAAAACCCGAGCGATGGGGCACCCGTAAAATCAAAACCGGCGCGACAGTGGGCCACCCGCCTCGGTTTGTGAGTTCGGGGACTTTTCGCGATGGTCTCGAGGGCATCTACAGAGAAGCCTACAACCAATTACCGCGCGTTGTAGTTCTCTCCAGCGGGCGCACGTCTCGGGCAATTCTGGCTGCCTCGCGATCTGCGGTGACTTCCAGTTCATATCGCCACTGCAGATTTACCCAAAATGCAGCCGAGGTGTTGAAATACCGCGCTA
>JAGWRH010000449.1 GCA_028876695.1 Acidobacteriota bacterium
CAGCTCGGCGATTTCGCGAATCGCGTTGCCGTGCCCGTCGCGATCGGTCCAGCGGCCGCCAATCCAGGCGAGCCGCGAGCCGCCCCACACAACGCGGAAATTCGGCTCGCCGAAGCGGTTCAGGCCGCCGGCGCGCGTCACGCGCTGCACGGCCGATGCGGGCGTTTCGTGCGTTTCTCTGAGTACGCGGATCAAGGTTCAAGTAGAGGTGAATTGTGGCGAGGTTCTCGCGGCCATTCGCAGGTGGCTTTCACGGCATGGAGCGGTTTGCGAGCGTCAGCCGCGCGTTATTCCGTGGCACAATTCCGCCAACTTCCCGTAAGCGGACTCCCCGGCCATTTGGCGTCGCATCCTGCCGTTGCCGCAGGCTGCCGATCGAACGGAGCCGCCGCGGAAAATGGAGGAAATTCATGTCGAAAACATCGGCCCTGCGATTACTGCTCATCGTCACGGGGATTTCGGCGCTGTCTGTGTGCATCGCCAACGTTCGCGTGCAGGCGGCCTATGAGGCATACCTGAAAATCGAAGGCCTGGATGGCGGGTCCAAGGATCCAGGACACGTGGGCTGGATCGGCGTAGCCCGTGTGGTCTCCGGCGAACTGAACGGCGATTCCGCGGCCGATCGCGACGCCGAGCTCGTAATGCGCAAGGCGGGCAGCGGCGGCGGCGCAGGAAAAGTTAAATCCAACGCCGCAAATGAATCCGTGGCGCGCGACATGGCCACCGGACAAGCCAGCGGCAAACGAATGCACAAGCCGCTCGTCATTACAAAAGAAATGGACTCCGCTTCTCCCAAGCTTTATCAAGCCTGCGCCACCGGCAAGCACTTCCCTTCGGCGCTCGTGGAAACCGGCGGGAAACAGTACAAGCTGTTCGATGTGGTGATCGCATCGGTCCAGAAATCGAGCGGCGGAGAGCGCCCGATGGAAACAATCACCCTGAACTTCACAAAAATCGAAGTGGTGCACTAGGGCTGTATCGCAAACGAGCGCGGAAATAAAAAAGCGGCCCGGCAAATCATCGGGCCGCTTTTCTTTTTTGAAACCGCCTCGCGTGCAGCGAGCCGCCTGCTAGTTGCCGTGCTGGCTGCTTTTGCTCGATTCCTGCGACAAATCGGGCGGCGCGGGCTCGTTACCGCGAACGGTCGGGTATTTGTTCTTGACCCACTCGAAAAGATCGCCGGCCATGATCTTTACGTTGAAATAACCGTATTCGGCGAGCTGCGCGACGGTGTTCATGTTGTCGTGCGGACAGTCGCCGTAGAAGATCAGCGTCTTATCGCGGGGCAGGTCGATGGGAAATTTCGAAATGCGCATCTGCCAGGGATAATTGATCGCGCCGGGAATGTGCATGGCGGCGTAACCGGTGGCGGGCTGCGTATCCACGAGCACGATATGCGGATCCTTTTGCTGAATCATTTTCAGCACGTCCGCCGCCTTAACCATCTGGACGGGAGCGGTGGACCGCATGGCCATCGCCGGATCGACCGGCCCCTGATCGGACGGCGCGTTATCTTGCGCGCGAATCGCCGAGGCGCCGAAGCTCACGGCGAAGAGCAAAGCCACAAGTGCGAGGGATGCTTTCATCGCGTCCTCCTGCGTCGATCGGACGATGACGCTTCCGCGTCAATTCACCGATGACGCTTCGGCGTCAATTCACCGCTGATGCCTAACAAGGCGATGGTATCGCCGCGCCGCGTGCGCGTCAATCCTGCGCACGCCCGGGGTAGTGTTTGGATTTCGTTCCGATGCAACTTGAAAGTTCTATTGCCATTGTGCGTTATGCGCTCGTGAAGAAGAAGACCA
>JAGWRH010000450.1 GCA_028876695.1 Acidobacteriota bacterium
GCTAGCTGCTGTGCCGCCGGCGAGCCGGTAAGTTACACCCCAAAACGCCGGCGTTTAGGGGACCCCGTTGGACTCCTCTTCAGCGCCCCTTTCCGGGGCGCAAACGCCGATAAACCTGGGACGAACCGGCGCTAGAAATCGCGCCGCCCGTTCGTAGCGTAAATACTCGGTTACTTGAACAGGTTGAGAACGTCGTCGGGGACGTTGTTATCGGCGGGCTTCTGCCAGTCCTTCTCGAAATACTTTTCCCAGTCCTGAGCCCACGGGCGGCCGTAGTAGTCGACGTAGTCAGGATCGGCGGCGGTGAGCTGGCTCGGCCTGCCATTCACGTCCTTTATGTTGCTCAAGCACTCGATGTAGGAATAGCGATAGTTTGGAGCCGCCGGCGTGGCGACTCTGATGTAGCGATAGGTGACGCGCAGCGGCTGAACAAACGCGAGCGGATCGTAGAACACAGTGTCGTGATCGAGTCCGACGAATTTGCCGTTCGCGTCGGAGACGGGCCTCCAGGTTTCGACGGCTTCCATCTTGCCGCTAAACTCGAACATGCAGTGCGATATGCCCCAGGCCTGCACGTGCGTCGTCCAGGTTACGAGAGTAGTGCCGTCCCAGAATCCCACCGTCTCGCCATACCATTGTGCAACCTGGGCCATGGGCTTTTTGCCGATGTAGGCCTGGCGAAGAAAGTTGTCGCCCGTGCCTCCGAGAGTCTGGACAAGCCAGGGAGTCATGACCAACTGGAAATCCCCGCCGCCGGAGAACTGGGTCCACCAGCGCAGGAAACCTTCGGGCCAGCAGAAAGAGGCTTCCCACTGCGGAGCGTTGTTGACGGCCTCGTGGTAGATGCCCTGAACCATTCGCTGCCGATAGAGCGGGGTGAGCAAAGAAAGAATCGTGGGAACTTGATTGACCTGTCCCCAAAGCCATTCGGCCTGATGATTGGCCTGCATGTCGCGGGTGTAGTAGCCGTCCCATTGGGGCACGGTGGCGTTGGTATAGACGGTTGGGCCGCGTTTGGCCTTCGCGGCGGCAAGCAAGGCATCGTATTGCTCTTCAGCGGTTTTGTACGGATAAGGGCTGACGATCTTTTCACGCGGAAAATCTTTCTTGCAGTCGCCCCAAGCGGCCGCGGCGGGAGGCTCGCCGGAGCCCATCTTTATGCGGCCGGACGTCCAGATGTCGGTTAACTGGCGAGGCGTATTGCAGCGGTAGTAGCGCGGGTCCATCCAGTATTGCTTGTCGAGATAGAAGTTTTTCGAGGTGAACAAATCGATCGGCAACGGCGTTACTCCGGGAGGAGCGGTCTTGAAGGTGGGCGTGTTTGTGCCGCGCCCGATGGGGGCGCGATTAAATTCCGCCGCGCGTTGCTGGAGGACCTGCTCCGGCATGCAGCCGGGAGTGTCAAATTCGAGATTGGTCTGGTCGCAGACGCCCTCTTGCGGCGGTAGTTGTGGCTGTGCCGGCGCGGCCGATTGATTTTGGGTCTGCGCAGCTTGCCGGACCTGCGCCGCGGAAATCGGAGGCATAGCGAGCGCGGTGGCAAGCGCTGCCGAGAGCAGAAGCGGTCTGGCGTTCATTTGGTATTGCCCTCCTGGGCGACGTTCAACGGATGAAGACGATCTGGAGTATCCGTTTGACGTTCGAATGACGTTTTTTTACACCGCGCAGTTTGGCAAGTAAACGAAATTCAGGCGGGGCCGCGGGCCGATTCCGGATTTTGGCGGCTAAACGGCTACGCTCGAAAGCCAAGCGCGGGGCCACCCTGAGATTCCAAGACGCGGACGCCCTGCCTAAAGGCGGCCGCCAGGGCAGCACGCCGTTTGCATATGCGGCGGCTGACGGCGCGCGGAGCGGGTTGGAATATCCGGACGGAAGGCGTGTACTATGAGCCGAACGAGATGCCGACCGGCATGACGATCAAAAATTTCGAGACCGCACCGGACGAGACGGCGTGAGCATCGGCGGGGCAGCAGAGGCGAAGAAGCAGCTCCTTCGGGTGATGGGCTTCTGGGACGTTCTGCTATTTAACATCGCGACGGTGCTGGGGCCGCGGTGGATCGCGGCGGCGGCGCACAACGGGACTTCGTCGATCAGCCTGTGGGTGCTGGCAGCCGCGCTGTTTTTTCTTCCTTCTACTTTGATCATCGCGGAGCTTTCGACGCGCTTTCCGCATGAGGGCGGGCTATACGTCTGGTCGAAAGAGGCGTTCGGCGAGTTTCACGGATTCGTGGCCGGGTGGACGTATTGGATATACACGTTTTTTTATTTTCCAGGGCTGCTGATGGCCAGCGCGGCGATGGCCGCGTATCTGGGCGGGAGCCGCGGGGCGTATCTGGCGGACAATCGCGCATTTCTGATGGTGCTATCGTTCGCGCTGCTGGCCGCAGCGGTGATTTTAAATATCGTGGGGTTGAACATCGGCAAGTGGCTGCAAAACGCGGGCGGCGTGGGGACGTATTTGCCGCTGCTGATGCTGATGGGGCTGGCGGCGTATTTCTGGCTGAAGCGCGGGCCGGTGACGCATTTCACGTGGCACAACATGCTGCCGGCGTGGAACTGGGGCACGGTGAATTTCTGGCCGCAGATCGCGTTTGCGTTCACGGGGTTGGAGCTTTGCTCGGCAATGAGCGAAGAAGTGCGCGACCCGCACCGAACTTTTCCGCGGGCGATTTTCGGATCGGGCGCGATGATCGCGGCGGCGTACATCGCGGGCACGTTCGCGGTGCTGGCGATTTTGCCGGCGCAGACGGTGGATCCGAAGAGCGGCGTTTTTCAGGCGCTAACGGCTGGATCGACGACGTTCGGGATTGCTTTCTTTGGGATTTTAGCGGCGTTTCTGGTGCTGTTTGGAAACGCGGGCGGCGTGGGTTCGACGGTGGCGGGAATTTCGCGGGTGCCGTTTATCGTGGGAATCGACCGCTATCTTCCGCGGGCATTCGGAAAAATTCATCCGAAGTGGCGCACGCCGTGGGTGTCGATTCTGGTGCAGGCGATTATTTCGGGGATCATTCTGCTGCTGATTCAAGTGAACGAGACGGCGAACAATGCGTACCAGATTTTCGTCGATGCCGGGACGATCCTTTATTTCATCCCGTTTCTATATATGTACGGCGCGGCGATCAAGCTGGCGTACCGAGGCGACCGCGAGAGCAATCCCGATGCGGCTTTGATCCCGGGCGGAAGGTCCGGCGTTTGGATCGCGGGGGCGCTGGGCATGGCTGTGGTGATTTTTGGGATTGTGCTGTCGTTCATTCCGCCGGCGGAAGAGGCGAACAAGTGGATGTTCGAAGCGAAGTTGGTTATTGGAACGGCAGGGGGGGTGTTGCTGGGGCTGATTTTGTATTACCGCGGGACGCACGCGAAATCGCGTGACGCGGCGCTTGCGGCGACGAAGTAGCACGATTTTCGAGTTATACAACACCGTGGAGATAGTGCGCCGAACAGCAGATCCCTCACCCTGATTCCCGGCTGAAATCGCCGGGACTCGGTTCGGGATGACAACGCGAGCGCATTCGGAAGTTCGCGTTTGGGCGCGATTTCGTCATCGCCGGCGGCGCCGGGATCGAGCGGCGGAGGTTCGGGCGGATCGGGAAGAGGCGGTGGAGGCGGATGGAAGATTTTTGCGGCGCGAGCGAGCCAGCGTCACACGCCGGAAAACAAGAGCCGGTTCCTCGTCGTTCCGATGCCGCGCTTCGCCGGCTGGCAGCCAAGCGCACCGGAACTCGTCGGAACGACAAACGCCATTGAGAACCGGGCTAAAAACCTTCGTCAACAAGTTTGCTGACGGAGAGGCGGGAAGTGGCACGAGTTTTAGGACCGGTCCGGCGGCCCGCCCCGGCTGGCAGGTTCGCCTCGGCGAACAGGGTCTCCACGTATTTCGCGAGGATGTCGCATTCAAGATTCACGGAATCGCCGGGCGCGAGGGTTCCGACGTTGGTGTGGTCGTAGGTGAAGGGAATCACGGCGAAATCGGCGACGCCCTGTTGCCAACGGGCGACGGTGAGGCTGATACCGTCAACGGCGATGGAGCCTTTTTCCGCAACGTAGCGGCGCAAATCTTGCGGCACGCCGACGGACAGCCACCAGTTTTCACCTTCGGACTCGAGGCGCGTGACGCGGCCGGTGCCATCGACATGCCCCTGCACAAAATGCCCGCCGAGGCGGGCATTCGCCGCAAGCGGCCGTTCGAGATTCACCGGATCGCCCGGTTTTTTTTCGCCGAGTGCCGTGCGGCGCAGAGTTTCGCCGGAAAGATCGGCGGCAAAGCGCTCGATGCTGACGTCCACGACAGTGAGGCAGCAACCGTTGACGGCGATGCTATCGCCGAGCTTGAGTTCGGCGGCGATATCCGCCGCGCCAGCGAAGTTGACCCGCAGCGATCCGCCGGCGCCGGCGCGGCCGAGCGCTTCAACTTTTCCGACGTGCTCGATGATCCCCGTAAACATCGGTGAA
>JAGWRH010000451.1 GCA_028876695.1 Acidobacteriota bacterium
ACGAAAGCGAAGAGATAATATCCGGCCGATCCGAGGCCGCGCGCGTTCAAGGTTCCGTCACGGTTCACGGAAGCAGCGATTCCGAGCAGAACGTAACCCGCTTGAGCGAGCGCGGAGTAGGCCAGCAATCGTTTAGTGTTCATTTGCCGAATCGACGCGACCGTGCCGACGGCCAGAGCCGAGAGAGCCGCGGCTTGCAGGAATATTTCCCAGCCGTAGCGCTGCAGCCAGAAGGCCGTCAAAAGCAACCGCAGCAGCAGGGTGAAACACGCCAATTTCGCTCCCACGCTGATGAACGCGGCTGCCGCGGGAGGCGCCTGTTCCCCCACGTCCGGCGTCCGGCTGTGCAGGGGCACGCCCGCCAGTCTCAGCAGGATTCCGCCGCCGACCGTGGCTAGCGCCAGACCGAGAAGCAGCTTTGGCGATGAGGAGGCTTGCGAAAGCTCGGCGATCCGCGCGCGGATCGCAGCAAGATTCGTCGAGCCGCCGATTCCGTACAAAATGGAGAAACCGTATGCAACGAGAGCGGTGCTGAACGCCCCGCCGAGCAAAAATCGCAGCGCGCTTTGGCGCGAGTTTTGGTCCGCGGCACCGATTCCGGCCAGCGCGTACAAGCTCAACGAGACAGCTTCGAATGCGACGAACAGCACCACAAGGTCGTTGGCGCAAGCGGTCAACATGATTCCGGCCGTGGCAAAAAGGAGTAGCGCGAAGCGTTCGCCCGATTGTTCTTCCGAGGCCCGGCCCGGCTGCGAGGAAAGCAGAATGGTAAGCGCGGCGAGCAGGATCGCGAGCAGCCCGAAATACGTGAAAAACGGACCGGCTTGGATCGAGCCGCCGAAAGCGGCGGTGGTTTGCGACGAGAATCCGAACATCGCGAGCGCTCCGCCGCTCAAGGCCAGCCCGCAGAGCGCTGGTAACGCATTCCACGCTTTCTGCTTTTTATCGAGACTGAAATCGAGCAGCAGAATCAGCAAACCGAAGAGCACCAACAGCGATTCCGGCAGCACGAAGAAAAAGTCCACGCGCGCCTGCGCGAAAACCGTGGGCCAGGAGCCGGGGCTCACAGCACGGTCCTTTCCGCGGGATCGGCCGCCTCGGCCTCCGAGCTGACCGGCTCGGCGATGAACTCCTCAGGCGGCATTTCGCCAGCTTCGGTTTCTGCCGTCCCGGCGCTTGGAGGTCGCGCCGCGCACGCCACTAGGATGCCTAGGGCGAGCGCCGTTTCCGCCGCTGCATCCGCCATGATGAAGAGCGAAAAGAGCTGGCCGTGCACTTCGCCCAACATTCGTGAAAAGGCGATCAGGTTCACGTTCACGGCCGTCAGCATCAGCTCGATCGACATCAGAATGAGGGTGGGGTTGCGACGCAACAAGGCGCCGCACGCGCCAATCGCGAAAAGCACGAAACCTAGCGCCAGATAGTGTTCGACGGAAATCATTCGGTCCTGCGCTTCGACAGCATGACGACCCCGATAATCGTCGCGAGAAGCGGAACGGCTGCGAATTCGAACGCCAGCAAATCGTCCTGAAAGAGTGCCGTACCCAACGCGCGCGCGTTGTTCGCCGACGGCGTCGCCGCCGATCGCCAGATCATCCCATCGTGATGGGCCCAGACCACCGCGATGATTTCGATGACAACGACCAGCGCGAGCGCCGCGATCGAGAAGCTCTTCCAATCGAATGGCGCCGGCCGCAGGAATTGCGGGCTGAGAAGCATCACCACGAGAACGAACAGAAGCACGATGCCGCCGGCGAACAGAAGCACCTGCGCCGCCAGCGCGTACTCAGCCTGCAATTGCAGAAAAATTCCACCGGTCGCCAATAATGTGGCGAGCAACAAAATCGTGGCGTGCATCAAGTTCCGGCGCGTCACCATCGCCAGCCCGGAAGCTGCCGCAATCGCCGCAAAGAAGTCAAAGAGCAAATGATCGGCCATTTATGGTTCCAGCCTGTACGCCGAGGTTGTGCCCGCATCGTGCAGACCCAGCCACACGGCGAACAAGAGCGTGAAAAGCGTCGTCAACAACATGGATGCCGCGGGGCTCCAGTCCCAGCGCTCGCGTGCGACCAATGCCGCCGCGACCGCCGCAGCATTGATCGCCGCAACCGGAATCAGGAAATTCCATGCGCCGCGTATCGACCGCCCGAAGCGAAACTGCGGAATCCTGGCCCTCAGCCAGAGGAACGCGTAGATGTATCCTGCCATCTTGGCCGCAAACCAGAACGCGCCGTGCACCGCCGCGATTGCCGCCGCCGGCGCAAATAGAATCCCCGCAAAGACCACGAACAGCGCCGCGCAAGTACCACTCGCAATTTTCATCAGCCGTTTTCGGACGGGGTCGGTTTCAACGGACGATAACCAGCGGCAGTACGCGGTGGCCGCCACCATGGTGACCGGTGGCAGCGCGTCGAGCAGTTCGATGGGCGTGCCCGCAAAGTGATCGTGGTAGCTCGCGAATGGCCGCAGCCATCCGCCCATAAACACGGTGGACGCGAGCCCGGCGCCGACGAGCAGATGAATCGAGGCTCCGAGCGAGCCGAACGGCCAGCGGAAAATGCCCGACCGATCCGGCCCGTTCTGGGCGGTTTTCGAGGCCGCGCGAACCGGCGGACGCGCCGCGCTATCGATTCCAGCGATCGAACTCGCCAGATACAAGGCAAATCCGAGCGGTGCCAGGAAGAAAAACCACGCACCTTGATCGAGTTGAGCTTGTACCACCTGCCTGACGGAAAGTGATCCCGCGAGGATGATGCCCGAAATCAGCGCCAGTGCTGAGGCGGCTTCAAAACTCGCCACGCGCATACCATTTCGCGCCACGCCGGCCAACGACGCACCTCGCGCCGAAAACCCGCGCGCCAGCACACCCCCAAGAATTCCCAGGAAGCTCGCACCGATAATGAAAATCAATCCGGTATCCAGGTCCGCCAAATAAACGGCGGGACCGAAGGAAAGCGCGGCGAACGCGACGATTCCGCCGGCCACGCTGATGATGGACGCGAGCCACGGCAAAAACCGTCCAGCATCTTGCGCCAGCAATCCGCGTGCGTAGGACCGGATGGAAACGGTCAGGGCTTGGAGAAGTTCCGGAAAGTCCGCACCGCGGAGTACAGGCTGCGGTGCCAGGGATCGCGCCACTTTTCGATCAAATATAGCGATGCAGACCAGCCCGAGAAGCAAAAACGCGATAATGGCAAAGCCGTTGAGCAGGTCGATCCCGGCCGTTCCGAGAATTCTGAATGCGGGAACCATGGTCGTCTCACGATCGCAGCGCCGGGTTGGGAGCGATTATAGCCGCCCCAGAGCGCGATGCTTGTAAAGCCAGATGTATCCGCATGCCAGCACCGCTGCAAAACCGGCGATCGCCGCCAAGCCGAATAACCCGAGCTCGCTCATCCGCGCTGCCCAGAGAAACACGAAAACCATCACGGCCTCGCATAGCAGAAACAGCGCGCCCGCTAGAAAGATTTGAGAATTGTTACTACGGCGCTCTGTTTCCTCAAGCGAGAGCGGCTCGCCCGCGGCATTCGCCGCTTCTAGCGAAGCAGCGGAATCTCGGCCGGCGCGGCGCGCCAGTCCAAACGCGATGGCGGGAATCGCCGCAACGAGGATTGCGAAAACAAAAATCGGAATGTATTGGCCCGGCATCGCAGGATGGAAAACGTCAGCCTAACACGATGCGAGCCGCGCGGAGGCCGCCGATGCCCGCGGCTGTGCGTATTCAGGTAAGATATCGTGGGTTATAGGGCATGCGCATCGAGCCGCGCGGCATCAGTCGTGCCGCGCCCCGTGCAGCACGTCGATGGCATGGGGCAGGAGATCGGCGACGGCATCGAGCGATTCGACGGACCCGTTCGGGCTTCCAGGCAAGTTGATAATGATCGAACTGCCGCGAATACCGCACAGGCCGCGGGAAAGAATCGCCCGCTTGGTCTTTTGCGTCCCAACCGACCTCATGTGCTCGGAAAATCCGGGTATCAGCCGCTCGCAAATCTGCAAAGTCGCTTCCGGGGTCACGTCGCGCGGGCCGACGCCGGTGCCGCCGGTGGTGAGAATAAGGTCCGAGGAGCGGGAATCAGCCGTGCTTTCGAGGAACGCTGCGATCGCCGCGCGATCATCAGCGAGTACGCGCGACGAAACGACTTCCCAGCCGAGTTCCCGGCATCGCGCGATCACTGCCGGGCCGGAGCGGTCCGCACTTTTTCCGTTGGCGACTGAATCGCTGATGGTAAGGACCGCTACGCGCATCGCTGCAGTTAGCCTTTGGCCTCGACGCCTTCCGTGGCGTTGTCCCGCTGGCCTTCGTCCATCAGGCGCAGTGCTTCCATCAGCAATCCGGTAGTGGTGCGCGAAATCGTGGCACGCCCCGGCGCGGAATTGAAGTCGATCTCGAATTCCCCGGCAGGCCAGCGTACCACTTGATAGACGGCTTCTTCGCCTTCGGCAGCGCCGAGCTTGGCGTCGGCGCACTGACCCGAGGAGAAAAACAGCTCGCAAACGTCGCCATTGTGCCGGACCGTCAGCCGGCACGATTTTTGTCCCATTTCAAGCGACTGCATGAGATCGAGAATGCTCATCTCCTCCAACCGGCCCTGAATGACGCCCGGACGGACGGCGCGGTTCTGCAGTTTCTCGAGATGCAGGCGGTCAATCACTTTTTTCGTGCGCCGGACGAGATCCTTCAAGAAAAATGGCTTGGCGATGAACTCCTCGACACCTTCGCTCAGTGGGCGCAGCCTTTCTTCAATGTCGCTGCGACTGGCAAGAAAAATCAGCGGGATGTGGCGCGACTGCTGGCGAGCGCGAATCTTTTCGTAGAGATGGCGGCCGTCGAATCCAGGCATGCGGTAATCGCAGAGAATCAAATCGGGCGGATCATCGAGTATCTTTACGAGCGCGTCGGCACCGTCGGCGGCGGCGCGCACGTCGCAATGCGGCGCGAGACCCTTCATCAACAGGTCGAGGATCAGCGCATTGTCGTCCACCACCAGGACGCGGACGTCCTTTGCCGGAGTCATTGCCGCCCGCGCTTCCCCGCAGCCGTACCCTGGCGCACGTACATCCCGCTGCGCCCGCCAGATTTTTTCACCAGGTGGAGTTGCGTGATCTGCATGCCGCGTTCGAGCGCTTTGCACATATCGTAGATCGTCAGGGCCGCCACCGAAGCGCCCACCAGCGCTTCCATCTCCACACCGGTAGGTCCGGTGGCCGTTGCTTCCGAGGTGATTTCGATTCCATTCTGGCACAGCTTCGCCTGCACATCTACGTGCGTCAGCGCAAGAGGATGACAAAGAGGAATCAGGTCCGAAGTGCGCTTGGCAGCGGCGATTCCGGCGATGCGCGCGATTTCGAGCGGGTTTCCCTTGGGATTTTCTAGCTTGCGGAGGCTGGCGACGGTGGAGGGCATCATGCGAACGAATGCATGCGCCACGGCTGTGCGCGAGGTCGGAGGCTTGGCGGTCACGTCCACCATGCGCACGCGGCCGGACTTGTCGTAATGCGAAAGCTCGGCCTTCGGCGTGGGAACAGGCTTGCTGATCATTCGCTTGCCAACTCGCTTAGACACGGGATCTCGTCGATTTTGGGCCATCTGGGCGAGGATTGTAAGCGGAATTTGCGACGAGCGTCTTGGCACGCATACTGAGGTTTCGATACGTGCTAGTGCGCCGCGACGCGGCACCCCGAGGCGATATTCTTCGGCGCGAACGCGATCGGAACCGTGAGGATCGACGCGACGGCGAAGTAGTGAAAATCATCGGCATAGGAGGATAGCGCGGCCTGCCGGCCGTTGGTCAGCTGGACAATCGTCAGAGCTCGATGCAGGGCGCCGACCGCGCGGTAATGCTGCCGCGGCGGGCCGAAGGTAAGCGGCACAATCGAGCGCCCCGTTACCGGTGCCGAGCGCGAAGATACGCATGGCCCGCGCGCGGACGATAGACCTTCGAAAGGCGATTTTGGACTATTAACTTTGCTAGTGCGACGCGGGTGGCGGGGCCGGAATCGTCGCGGCGTCCCAGTGCTCGTCGGCCTTGCCATCCTTGATGCGCCACATGTCGAACCACGTCGAAGTGTACTTTGAGTGGTCGCGCGGGTTGATCAGATCGCGCCGGGTGACGACGATTACCAAATCTCCCTGCGCCAGCACGGCGACGACCGGAATCCCCAGGTGTTCCGGCACAGGCGAAGGCTTGGTGTGCGATTTGAAATACGCGATCACCGGAGCCAGCCCGGACGTCACCACCGGATTATGCTGGATGTAGCGATCGGTGATCCATTTGCCGGCTTCATCCCAATGATTGGCTTCGAGCAGGTCTTTTTCGATGTGATACGCGACCTGCTTTTCGGCGTCTAGCTTGGGGTTTTTGTCGTGGAAGAGCGCATCCGCATTGGACGCGGCGACCACCGGCGCTTGCGCGAAAGCCGGCGCGCAGGAAAACAACAGAAGCGAGGCTGCTCCGACCAGTGTGCGTATTTTCATGGAGCCTTGTGATACTGCGAATTCGGCTCTTAGTCAAGCGCCCGAGGGTCGCGCCCGGCGGCTCATTCTCATGGCGAGTCCGCCGGCTTTTCCGGCCGCAATTCGGGTCGTACACCAAACAATCGGAAATACAGAAACATGCTGAACCCAATCACCGCTACGTAGGCGTAAAACGGCATGGCGATGTCGTCCACACCGAAGGCGTAGCCGGTGAAGACGATTGCGCCCGCCGACCCGCTCAGGCGCGCAACCTGGTTCACGCCCAGCGCCCGGCCCGTTTCTCCTCCATGGACCATCGCGGTCAACGCGGTTTGCTGTGCGGGCACGGCCACGATGCGCAACGCGGGCGTTAGCATATAAATCCCGAGCGCAAGGGGCAGATTTCGCGTGAGCGGAAGAAGAACGAGTAACGCCGCGCCTATGCCTCGCGTGACGACCACGCCCAGCACGAAGCCGACATTGCTTTCGATCCACGGAGCAAACAGCAGAAGAAAGGAGCTCAGAACCTCAGCGGCAAAGCCATAGATTGCCATACGCGGACGCGGCATGTGGTACACGATCACGAAAAATGGAATGAGGAACGGAATAATCAATCCTGACGAGAAACCGTTGATCGCGCCGGTCACTGAAAACTTGCCGATTACCTTCCAGCTTTGAGCGCGCAGATGTTCTCCACGGAGCTGGCGGGGCAAGCGCATCGGCAGGATGAACGGCACACCCGCGGCGCTAACCAGCGCGGCGGCGAGAAACGCTTCCCGGCCGCCGACTACTTTCGCGAGCAGCATGCCGCCAGCTCCAAAAAGCCCGCTCAGAAAGGTAAACAGGGAAAAGTAATGCGTGCGATTTTCGACCGTTGTTAAGTCCGAAATGGCCGCGTTCTGCGGTGGCTGGCCCGCTCCGCCCGCGCCTCCCGAGGCGCGCGCTCCGGTGGCGGAAAAACCGCCGAGCATGGCCGCGACGAAAAGTATGCTCAGGCGTCCTGACCAGAACGCCAGCAGCGCTCCCGCGGGCAGCAAAACGCCGGCCAGCACCAACGTTCCCTTGCGGTCCCAACTGTCAGCAAGATACCCGAACAGCAGAGAAAACGCGGCCGTCGCAATCGTCGCAGCGGCATACAGGATCCCCAGCGTGAACGCGCCATAGTGCAGTTCGGTGAGGATGTAATACGGAAAGGCGACGGAGATCAGACCGGCGGCTAGCGTTCGCGTCAACCGAAAAAGCAGCAGCAATCGGAGCTGAATCGCATTGTTCACCGGCACACGAGGATACCAGACCATCCCAAAGGCGCCCGTGAGAGTTCGCGCTGGATCGGATCGATCGTGTAAACGCCGGCTTCATGTACCAACTCCACGAAAAGGCGGAACAGCTGGTCGGAGAGCACAGGTGCGCTGGTGACTTGTCTCTTGTTGCGCTTGGACGGCATTTACAGCTCTCCTGGCCCGCAACTCCGCTGGTGTTGCGTCCAGGCCAGATTTTGCCGGAGGAACCGACCGAGTCTGCCTATCCCAACGCTTTATGCGCAACTCAGGGGTTTTGCAAGGATGGAAACCGCGGATCCGATTTCAGGCGATCAGAAGACCCCTCGCCTCAGAAGCACGTCAACCCATTCGCCAGCTTCGAGTTGCTGGTGCGATTGCTGTACGAGAAGAAAACAATTTCCGCGTACCACCGCACCGATATCCCCCGATCCTTCCCAAAACAGCGCCTCGACCACGGGAACAACGGCCAGTGTGCCATCCGCTCCGGCCTGAGTGGCCGGCCACTTCACGCGTGCCGGCAGGAAGTGCGCCACGTCGCCTTTCTCAAAAATTGGATGCGCCAGCTTGGCGACGATAAACGGAAGCGGCTGCGGTCGAAAACCGGAGAGCAGCTCGATGGCGGGAACGGCGAACAGCTCGAATGTGACCATCGTCGAGACAGGATTTCCCGGCAAGCCGAAGACCGGCTTGCCTCGGCACCAGCCGAAGACGACCGGCTTTCCCGGCCGGACCGCTACCGCGTCGAAAAAGAATTCTGCCCCCATATCGCGCAAAACGGTTTCGACCAGATCGTAGCGCCCTACGGAAACGCCGCCACTGAGCAGAAGCATGTCCGACTCGTCGAGGCCGCGTTCAATCCGAGCGCGAAGATCGTCCACATCGTCTCGCGCGCTGGGCTCGATCAACGGCTCACCGCCAGCCAGCGATACCTGCGCGGCGAGCGACGCGCTGTTGCTATTGCGAATTTGATACGGACCGGGAGTCTGGTCCACCGCGACCAGCTCATCGCCCGTGGAAACAATTGCCACGCGCGGGCGACGCGCCACGCGCAACTGCGCGTGACCCACTTCGGCGGCCATAGCAATCTCCGTGAAGCTCAGGCGAGCGCCCTGCGTCAGGACCGTCTCGCCAATCCGGCATTCGGCTCCAGCCAGCACGTAGTGCTGCCCCGGCCTCACGCCTTGCGAGAGGACCACAGCATCGCCTTCGACGCGCGTGTGCTCCAGCATGATCACGGAGTTCGCGCCGCGCGGCACGGCCGCGCCCGTAAGGATGCGGACGCACTGTCCCGCGCTCACGACTCCGTCAAACGCCACGCCCGCGCGGCTTTCACCGATCAGGAGGAGCCGCGCGCCCGGATCTTTGGCGTCAGCGGCGCGAACGGCGTAACCGTCGCGGATCGAACGGTCGAACGGCGGATAGTTGCGGTCCGCGGTTACGTCCTCGGCGAGTATCCGGCCCAGCGCGGAAGCCGGGTCACGCGCGATATCGACCGTGGCGACGCGTGAACGCGCATCCGATGCTGCGCGGGAGCTAATCATGTCAATGACCTTCGCTCGCGCGTCTTCAAAAGAAAGCATGACCATTGTCAATGCGTAGGAGTTCAGACCCAGGACGCGAGCTTGGTTCCTCGCGGGAGGATCGTCGCGTCGCGGTCGGGCCCCGTGGAAATCATGCCGATTTCGACTTGCAATTCGTCGGAAATGAAATTTAGATAATCGCGCGCAGCCGTGGGCAGATCGCGCACGTCGCGAATGCCCGCGGTGCTCTTCTGCCATCCCGGTACGGTACGGTACTCCGGTTCGACCTGCGAGAGACTTTCGACATCGGGCGGCATTGCCGAAATCGGGCGACCCTTCAGGCGATAGCCGGTGCAGATTTTGATTTCCGCCTGCTCGTCGAACACGTCCAGCTTCGTCACTGCCAGCGAATCAATACCGTTGAGCAATTTCGCGTAGCGCAGAACCATTAGATCGAGCCAGCCGCAGCGGCGCGGGCGTCCGGTAACGGCCCCGAACTCGTTGCCGCGCGCGCGCACTGCTTCGGCCTCGAGCCCGTTCATTTCAGTTGGGAACGGCCCGCTGCCGACGCGCGTGGTGTACGCCTTGGTGACCCCGAGCACGCCGGTGATGCGAGTGGGCGGCACGCCCGAGCCGGTGGCCGCTCCGCCGGAGGTAGCGCTGGATGATGTGACGAACGGATAGGTCCCGTGGTCGATATCGAGCATGGTGCCTTGCGCGCCTTCGAAGAGAACGCTCTCACCGCGGTCGAGCGCCTCATTCAACAGCACCGCCGTGTCCGTCACCAGCCCGCGAATGTGCGCGGCGAGCTCCAGGTATTGATCGAGCATGCCGGAAAAATCGAGTGGATGGCCGTAGGCGGCCTGGCTGATGGCGTTCTTTTCTCCGATTACGCGCTCCAGCTTGGCGCGAAAGCACTCCGGCTCCAGCATGTCGCAAACGCGAATTCCGCGGCGCGCCATCTTATCCTCGTACGCAGGCCCGATACCGCGCGACGTGGTGCCGATCTTGGCCGCGCCGAGAGCCGCTTCGGAGGCTTTATCCATTTCCCGGTGATACGGGAAAATCACATGCGCGCGATTGCTTAGGAACAACCGGCCGCGCACGTCCACGCCAGAGCGCTTCAAATTTTCGAGTTCTCCGACCAACGCCGCCGGATCGACCACTGTGCCCGGGCCGATTACGGCTCTCTTCCCCGGCCTTAGGATTCCGCTGGGGACGAGCTGCAGGACGTAGCGATGGTCGCCAAAGATCACGGTGTGGCCGGCGTTGTGCCCGCCGGCGTACCGCGCGGTGAAATCGTAGCTTGAGGCGAGATAATCGACGACTTTGCCCTTCCCTTCATCGCCCCATTGTGCGCCCACCACCGCGGTCGCTTTGCTTCGGACATTCTCCGGCACTCGCGTCACTCCAAATCAGGAATCGCGCCGACCGCGGCGGCGCGCATTTGAGGATTAGAAAAGCCGTTGCGGAAGAACCAAAGATTGATCCTACGCTGGGCCTCCGCGGAAGGCAAGCGTGACTCGCGCCTGCGCGAGCGATCTTAAGGGCTTTGTATGCACAGGCGCGTCCTGAGGATCGTCAACGATTTCGCAGAATGCCCGCGCTGACGAAAATTTAGAATTTGCCGAAGAACTTTTCCGCCAGGTCGGCGGCGATCGGTACGCGGAAGCGCTCGTGCTGGTAGGCCTTGACCATCAGTACGATCCAGAGCACGAATGCGGCCAGGTCTATGAGCCAGTAAATCCCATAGCCGAACGAAATTTGCTAAAGCCGCCGGTGATGAAACTGAGCCCGAAAAACAGACCGATCGCGAAGGACAATATGTGTAACCCGCCGAACGTGACGATCGACTGCGCCGCGTGATATCGCACGAAGGGTCGTTTGTCCACGAAATAGAAGATCAGTCCGGTGATCCATCCCAGGATGTAGCAAAGCAGGCCGGCCACGTTTTCCGACATCTGGGACTGAGCAGGAGCACTACCGACGGCGGAGCTCGCTCCGACCACTTGTGGCGTTCCACAACTCGCGCAAAATGTTGCGTTGTCGGCGACGCTGGCTCCGCATTTCGTGCAAAACGGCATGCTGCACCTCCGGAAGGACGATCATTGCCCCGCACACTAGCAAAGCGTGCCGAAATCGGCAAGCGCGGCCACCCGAATTGCTGGCGCGCCGATGATATACTTCGTACGCGAATCGTTATCGAGCGGAAGTGGCGGAATTGGCAGACGCGCCAGCCTTAGGAGCTGGTGGCCGAAAGGCCGTAGGGGTTCGAGTCCCTTCTTCCGCACCAACTCTTGATTCCAAAAGACTTGCCCTGATTGTTACTCATCGACTGTTACCCATTTTCCTGAAAAAAGAAAACTTGAGATGGACCATTTTTCAGTATTTGAAGAGTAGCGTGCAGGAAGAGTGCGCAAAGTCACAATCATGGTCAGATTCAACCGCGGCGGTAAATTCGTGAGGACGCGTGCCAAACACGCCGCCAACGGCAAACTCGTTCCGCGCCGAGTAGCAGGGATGCATTCGGAAATCGAAGGGGCGTGCAGATACTACCTGCGGTACACGCTCACAGACGGAAGGCCGGTTTACGATCCGGTCGGCGAGTCGAGCATAGAAGCTCTTGCCGCGGCGAATCGCAAAGAGATCGAACTCTTCGCCGCGCTGCGGAGCGCTGAAGGTGGCGCCCCCAACTCGCCGCCAGTCCCCGCCGCGCGAGTGCCGGCTGAAAATTCAGTGCTTGCAAGCTCTTTGACTCTGGCATGCGTTTTGCGTTTTTCGCCGTTGCGGAGCCGGTCGTCTTCACGTCGCTTACGGCGACCGAGCGTTCTGTAGATACGCTGCCGAACGTTCCTGCGCCACTTCCAAGCCCCCGAGCCGGGCAACTCGCGGGCCGAGAAATGTCGAATCTTTTCTTACCTGCACGGCATCTTACCAGACATTTCTGGAACCTTGGGCTAGTCGCGGAGCCGCAGATGCCGCGAGAAATCAGATCTGCAGTAGGCCATTGCGCAGCATCTCCTCGGCAATACGCCACACGATTGACGGACTGAATTCAGCTTATTCTGAGTAAAGGAGACACATATGAGTCCCAAGCATTCGAAGCCGGATGCTACCTACAGCCAACTCGAAGCCGGCACAAGGCTCGCCACGCCGATCCAGCACCAACATGCTGCGGAAATCCAGCCGTATGGCAAAATAGCCAAACTGCCGGTCGGGTTGGACGAACGGGTTTGCGCCGCCAGCGCTGAGAACCTCAATCAGCTTCTGGCCGACACCATGACGCTTCGCGACCTGTATAAGAAGCATCACTGGCAGATTACCGGCCACACGTTTTATCAGCTGCATCTCTTGTTTGACAAGCACTACGGAGAGCAGAACGAGTTGGTAGACTCGATCGCTGAGAGAATCCAGCTTTTGGGCGGAATCAGCATCGCCATGGCGGCAGACGTAGCGGAGACGACCATGATCCCGCGCCCGCCGCGCGGCCGCGAGGAAGCCCCCGTCCAGATTTCGCGTCTCCTAGAGGCCCACGAACTCATACTGAAAGAAGCTCGCACCATGGCCAGGCAGGCCAGTGAGGCAGGCGATGACGGAACGAACGATCTACTCGTGTCGAACGTCATCCGCACTAATGAGCTTCAAGTGTGGTTCGTTGCCGAGCACCTTGTAGACGTTCCTCTCGTTCGCGCTAAGGCAATGGGCGCCGCAGCTGGGGAATAGCCATTTTTCGACGCGGCGCACAATAAACACATAGCACGTCTCGATGGTAGAGCAACGACAGTATGATCAGCGCCCGGGAGGGGTGCCATGTCTTCTTCGCCAATGGTCAGCACGTTTGATCCCCGCACACAAACTTTCCCAGTACTGACTCCAGCTCAGATCAACCGAATCCGATCGCTCGGTAGAACGCGTGAGGCACGCAAAGGTGAAATTCTCTTCGAACCGGGGGACACCAATGTCCCATTTTACGTATTGCTCTCCGGCGCTATGGAGATCGTACAGCCAGACCTAACCGGCGAGCGCGAAGTGGCGACCCACGGTCCGAGGGAATTCACGGGCGAACTCACGATGATTTCGGGGCGGCGCTGTCTGGTCCGTGGTCGCGTCACCGAACCCGGCGAGTTTGTGGAGCTCCCGGCGGATTCTCTTCGTGCGCTGATCGCTAGAGACGCGGAACTCAGTGAGATTTTGATGCGATCGTTCATATTGCGGCGTCTCGAGCTCATCAATCGCAGCCAAGGCAGCCTGGTCCTGCTGGGTTCGCGGCACTCGGCACATACGCTGCACCTGCGGGAGTTCTTGAGTCGCAACGGGCATCCGTTTAACTACGTGGACCTCGATAGTGACAAAACATTCCAGGAGATCCTGGACCGATTCTCCGTGAGGCTCGATGAGATCCCGGTGATCATTTGCGCTGGCGGACATGTATTCCGCAATCCGACAACTCAGCAGTTGGCGGAGCGTCTCGGGTTAAACAGCGGCATCGACGAGGCACATGTTCGAGATTTGATAATCGTAGGCGCGGGACCCGCGGGACTCGCCGCGGCCGTTTATGCCGGTTCGGAGGGGCTGGATGCGTTGGTGGTGGAAACCGACGCCCCGGGTGGCCAGGCCGGCTCCAGCTCGAAAATAGAGAACTACTTAGGCTTCCCCACAGGGATCTCCGGCGAGGAGCTATCGAGGCGGGCGATCGTGCAATCCGAGAAATTCGGCACCAAGATGATGGTCGCGCACAAAGTGGTGGGGCTTGATTGTGCCAAGCGTCCATTTAAGGTGGTGCTGGACAACGGCACCAAATTGGCGACGCGATCCCTCATCATCGCCACCGGCGCGCAATACAACAAACCATGCATCGAAAATATGAGGAAGTTCGAGGGGCAGGGCGTCTATTACGGCGCGACCTATATGGAAGCGCAACTCTGCGAACAAGAGAATGTCATTGTAGTCGGAGGAGGAAACTCGGCTGGCCAAGCAGCAGTATATCTGTCGCAGACAGCCAACAAGGTGTACATGCTGGTGCGTTCCAATGGACTATCGGGCACGATGTCCCGCTACTTGATACAGCGCGTTGAGCAAAACCCAGCCATCGAAATGCACTACCGAACCGAGATCATTAGTTTAGAGGGCGACGCGCACCTCGAGCGTACCACGTGGAAGAATAATGCCAGCGGCGAGACTTCTGTTCGCGGAATTCGACACGTATTTATCATGGCGGGCGCATCACCACGAACCGAATGGCTACGAGGTTGTCTTGCTCTCGATGACAAGGGGTTCATTCTGACTGGACGCGACATAGATGCGGCAAGCGAAAAACCCATGTGGCCGCTCGCGCGCTCGCCATACATGCTGGAAACGAGTCTACCGGGCGTCTTCGCGGTAGGAGATGCTCGAGCCGGAAACGTGAAGCGTGTCGCATCCGCCGTCGGCGAGGGATCAATCGCAATTCACCTTGTCCATCGCGTGCTCGCCGAGCTCTAAGGCGTCGCTTCGCCGACTACGGGGTGCGTACTGTGGTACTGGAGGTATCCACCTGTGCCTGCGACTTCTCAACCAGCGAAATAGTGTCCAGAATTACTTGCACTGCCATATCCGCCCCAATCGTCGAGTTGATCATCAGGTGGAATCGACTCC
>JAGWRH010000452.1 GCA_028876695.1 Acidobacteriota bacterium
CGGCACGAGCACGAATGGGAGGCGTGGAAAACGATCAAACTGCCGGAGGATAAGATTCTGATTCCGGGCGTGATCGCGTCGAGCATCAACTACGTGGAACATCCGGAAGTGGTGGCGCAGCGCCTGCTGCGATATGCGGATGTGGTCGGACGCGAACGGCTGATGGCCGGAAGCGATTGCGGATTCGGAACGTTTGCGGGCTTCGGGCCGGTGTTCCCGGCGTTTGCGTGGATGAAATTCCGGGCGCTCGCCGAAGGCGCGAAGCTGGCATCCGGAAAGCTCTGGGGCCGCGCGGCGTAGCGACTTTCGTGAAGTCTGATTCTGCGAGTTTTCGAATTGAGATCGGCAATCATTCGGCGCGGGTGGGGGACGCAATTATGGACAGACGATCGTTTATCGAGTTCGGAACATTGGCGGCAGGTTTGGTGATGAGCGGCGGAATGAGCGCGCTGGCAGACAAGGGCGCCGCGGGCGCAGTGGTCGACACGGCCGCTGGAAAGATTCGGGGGACTGCAAATCAGGGAGTGCACATTTTCAAAGGCGTGCGGTATGGCGCGCCGACCGGCGGCGGCGCGCGCTTTCTGCCGCCGCGGAAGCCCGAGCCATGGTCCGGCGTGCAGGACGCCGTGGAGTACGGCCCCCGCGCGCCGCAACTCGACAGCCAATTTCACGGAGTCGTGCCGCCCGAAGTGGAAGTCACCGACCCGGGCGGTCCCATGAGCGAGGACTGCCTGTGCCTGAATATTTGGACTGCCGGACTGGGCGCGGGGCAGAAGCGGCCGGTGATGGTCTGGCTGCACGGCGGCGGTTACACCACCGGTTCTGGCGCCTTCACCATCTACGACGGGACGGAACTGGCGCGCGAGCACGACGTGGTGGCCATTAGTCTGAATCACAGGCTGGGCGTCTTCGGTTTTACGTATTTGGCGGAACTGGGCGGTGAGCAATTCGCGCAATCCGGCAACGTGGGAATGCTGGATATCGTCGCGGCGCTCGAGTGGGTTCGCGACAATATCGCGGCTTTCGGAGGCGACCCGGGCAATGTGACGATCTTCGGGCAGTCCGGCGGAGGAGGCAAAGTCAGTGTGCTGATGGCGATGCCTGCCGCGCACGGGCTGTTCCATCGCGCGATCGTGGAAAGCGGCGCGGCGGTGACGGGCGTTGCTCGCGACCGCGCCACGAAATCGGCCGCTGGATACATGCAGAAACTTGGACTACAGGCGAATCAGGTGGCGCAGCTGCAGCAGTTGCCGATGCAGCAACTGCTTACGACGATGGGGGAAATGTCGGGCAACGGAATGCCCGGGTCCGGGGCGCTGGTGATGGCGCCGGTCGTGGATGGCACCGCTTTGCCGAACGATCCGTTTAACCCGGCTGCGCCGGCGCTTTCGAAGGATATTCCTCTCTTGATCGGCTCGGTCGAGACGGAGGTTACGTTCTTCCCGCGTCAGATACTCGATCCCATCGACGACGCCAGCCTGCATGCCCACGTGAAGGAAATCCTGCGCCGCGCGGACGACGCGCAAGTGGACCAACTGATCGCCGTGTATCGCAAAGGGCGCCCCAAGGCCAGCAATACCGATCTGTACCTGATCATCGCTTCGGATGCGACGTTTCGGCAGGGGGTGCTGATCGAAGCAGATCGAAAGGCGGCGCAACACGGAGCGCCTGTATATCAGTATTACTTCACATGGCGATCGCCGGTGCGCGACGGAAAACTGCGAACGTTCCACACGCTGGAAATTCCGTTTGTGTTCGACAATGTGGACGCAGCCAAATCGATGACGGGCTCCGGGCAGGACCGCTACGCACTGGCTTCCAAAATGAGCGGCGCGTGGACGGCGTTTGCGCGCACCGGAAATCCAAATCACCCCGGCCTGCCGCACTGGCCGGCGTTTGATGAAGCGAAACGCGCTGTAATGATCTTCAACGATCATTGC
>JAGWRH010000453.1 GCA_028876695.1 Acidobacteriota bacterium
CGCGCGAAGCGAAGACGCGGCGAAATCGGCGTTGCGCGCTCTTGTATCGGATAGAAAGCTCCACGGGTTAGTGTTTTCAACGACTTACGATGGATTCTATTCGATTGGCAGTATCGGATAGGCGCAGTCCGCGAAGGCTCCGGGGAATCTAAAAACCGCCGGCTTTTGGACCCACGGAGGTCCGATGCCATGCTGGCGTTTCTCCCTCTGTTTAAGCGGCCCTGGCCGCTCAGTCTGCGCGATGGCCACTAGCGAAATTCCGCCGGATAGTAGAGTGGCACGAAGCGCGGGCAAAAGCAACAAGAGGTCCCAGCTCGCTATCGGAAAGGTCAGTCGACGAGTTCGAAGCGAAATTGCTCGATGACGGGATTGGCGAGCACCTCTTTGGCGATTCGTTCGACCTGGCGAGCGGCCTCGTCGCGGGAGAGGCCATTGAGATCGAGGACAAAAAATTTGCCCTGGCGGACGTCGTGGACGCTGGAGAATCCGAGCGAGCCGAGGGCGCGCTGGATCGTTTGTCCTTGAGGGTCAAGGACGGTCGGTTTCGGCATGACCCAGACGTGGGCTTTCATAGGGCTCCTCGAATTATCGGATACCCGTACGCGAAACTCAAAAGCAGATCCCTCCCCTCATCTCCGGCAGACGGCGCCGGAGCTGGGTTCGGGATGACACGCACATTTGCTGCGCGGCCCCGGGACAACGAGCTGCCGACCGAGCGCCGACCGGACGGGCAGCGCTAAATACCGCAAAAGGCACTCGTGCGGTGCTTCGCTCTTCGATCAAAAACGCCGGCGAGACGCCGTCGCTACAACCCCAAAACACAAAACGAAATCGGAATTATAGCAGGGCGCCGGAGGATTTGGCCGCGGCACGAAAAATTTCGACGTATGCGCGCTTGTCGGCGTCAGGAAGAAAGGCGGCCCTGAAACTTTGCTCCGCGAGGCGCACGAGCTGCGCCGGTGACAGGCCGAGCGCCGCGGCGCGGGAGTACTCGGTGAGCAGGTCGGTCGAGAACATGGCGGGATCGTCGGTGGAGAGGATTGCGAGCGAGCCCGAATCGAGAAGTTTTTTCAGAGGGTGATCCGCGAGTGTGGCGCCGGCATTTCCGGTTTGCTTTGCAAGTGCGCCGGTGGCGACGTTGCTAGTGAGGCAGTTTTCGAGAACGATCCTCCTGGCAGCGAGCGATGCGGCAAGCGCTGGATCGTGCATGACGGCGATGCCGTGGCCGATGCGTTCGGCGCCGAGAATATCCACGGCATCGCGGACCGAGCCGGGGCTCCCGAGTTCTCCGGCATGGCAGACGAGGTGAAGACCCTGGCTACGCGCGAAATCAAACGCGGGACGGAAATCCGCAGCCGGGAGGGCGAGCTCATCGCCGCCCATCCCAAAGGCCACGACGCGAGAGCCCTGGAAGCGAGCGGCGATGCGCGCGATGCGCATGGCCGGCCCGGGACCGAATTGGCGGACGCAATCGAGAATCCAGGAAGTGCGAATGGATGCGTAGCGAAGATTTTGCGCGGTCTCGCAGATCGCGGCGAGGTTGGCTTCGATACTCTGGTTGCGGAGCAGCATCACACCGGCCGAAATCGTGATTTCGGCGTAGACGACATTCTGGCGCATGAGTTCTTCAAGGAGGTTGCCGGTGACGAGGGCGTAATCGCGGGGTCCGCGCAAAAGCGAGGTGATCCACTTGAAGGATTCGATGAAGCCGGAAAAATCGGTGGATTCGTAGCGCGCAGCGATTTCTTCGAGAGGCACTTCGATATGGCTGCGCGCGGCGAGCTCGGCAGCGGTTTCGGGGCGGATCGAACCTTCCAGATGCAGGTGAAGCTCCGCTTTCGGAAGCGACTCAACGACGGTGGGCTGGCGGGATGGGTGGAAGCGCGTGGCGGCACGGGTCGCGCGAAGAAGGGTTTTGAAAAAGTTCATGGGCAGGACTATTTGGACGGCAATTTGGGGCGGCCGGCGTTGATCCAGGCCGTCATCCAGTAGGAACCGACGTCGGTGGAGGCATCGGAAAGCTGACGAACCAGGATGGCGCCAGCCTGCGCGTAGAAACGGTCGTAGTATTCA
>JAGWRH010000031.1 GCA_028876695.1 Acidobacteriota bacterium
AGACAAGCGCGACGGGCAGAAACGGCAGACGACCGAGATCGTCGGGACCACCATGCGCATGCTCGGATCGCGGGGTGAAGGAAGCGGAATCGGCTCCGGCGCCGGACGGGGAGCGGACGCGGAGACGGAAGCCGCGATGCCCTCCGAGGAGCCCGCCGCCGGCCCCGAGATTTCGGACGAAGATATTCCCTTCTAAAGATTCGGTGAATTTGTTCCGGCAGGAATTCTCCGCGCGCGCAAAAGCGGACGGACGCACTCACGTTCGCAGTTTAGTGGGCTATTCCGTTGCCATTGCCATTGGGATTATCCACGCCCTGGACGAGATCTTCATCGGGCGAGGGCAGCGTGGGCAATACCTCGGCTGCAATCGAGCGGTTTTGAATCAGCACGTCCTTCTTCACACGCCCGTCACGAAACTCAATGGCGCGCTTCGCGTATTGGGCGATATCCGGCTCGTGCGTGACAATCACGACGGTCAAGCCGTGCTCGGCATTGAGACGCTGAAAAATGTCCATAATCTCGACGCTGGTGCGGCTATCGAGGTTGCCGGTTGGCTCGTCGGCAAGCAGCAGAGACGGACTGTTCACCAGCGCGCGGGCGATGGCAACGCGTTGCTGCTGGCCGCCTGAAAGCTGCGAGGGAAAATGGCCGGAGCGCTCGGAGAGGCCCACGCGAGCCAGCGCATCGCGGCCGCGGCGTTCGCGTTCGGCAAGAGGAACTCCCGCATAGATCGTCGGCAACTCCACATTTTCAAGCGCCGAAGTGCGCGCCAGCAGGTTGAACTGCTGAAATACGAACCCGATCTTCTGGCTGCGAATCTTCGCCAGATCGTGCCGTGAAAGCGCCGAGACGTCTTTTCCATCGAGGAAATAGCGTCCCTTCGTCGGTTTATCCAGGCAGCCGACGATATTCATCAGCGTCGATTTACCGGAACCGGACGCTCCCATGATGGCTACGAACTCGCCGCTGTAAATTTCGAGCGATATGCCTCGCAACGCGTGGACCTGCACTTCGCCGAGGTCGTAGGTTTTGTAGATTCCCTCCAGCCGGATCGTGGGGGTGTCGTTCGTGCCGGCAGAAACCTGTTCGGCAGAGGATGGTAAGGCGGATTGATTCTGGTTCATGGATTCCTGCCGGATTGGATCTTTCTAGTCCGGGCCTCCGCCAACGCCGAGCTAACGAATCAGCTTGAGACCAAGCGCCGCGCCGCCTCAGTGGCCGGCGTTCGCCGCCGCGGCAGCCGTAGCCTGGGCTTTGCGCTGCTCATCCACGCGCTTCATGTAGGCTTCGAAACTGGGAATCTGCTCAGGCGTCAAGATGGCGCGGATGCGTGCGCGGCAGTTCAGCCGGAGAGATTCCTTCTGGCCGTCCAGCGGCGCATACAGCGCTCTCAGCCGCGAGCCCGTATCGTCCATGATGCCCACAAGCTGCTTACGCTGATCGGACGTGAGCTTGACCGCGCGTGAAAAGTTATCGATCAACTGATCGCGGGTGGCGTGCGGCGGTGGAATGGTCATCTGCTGCTCGCCGGAAACGTGCTGATTCCAAAGACGGTTGCCTACCCCGCCGAACACCACGCCCAGAACAAACACCAGCATAAAGAGAATCGCCGCTTCGCGCCGTGCTTTAATTGTTTCCATGGTTTGTTTCCGCCACCATCATCAGGACCTCGTCTCGATTGGCCGGCGGCTGGGCCGGACCGGAAGCGAGAAGAAAGTCCGTTGTTTGTATAGGACGTACCGCCAGTTGTTTCGGTTGCGCACGGTACGCGCGCCCCGCATCGTAGGCGACTAGAAGCGCCAGGGCCACCGCGACCGTGGCCGTA
>JAGWRH010000454.1 GCA_028876695.1 Acidobacteriota bacterium
CGGCCGGCACGGCGCATCGCCCCAGCCGCGTAGCTGCGGGAAAAGCTCCGTCAGGCAACGCGCCTCGGCATTGCCGCCGCGCAAAAAGAAAGTCGGATTCTCTACGTGAGGATGCCGCAGTAGCAGCCGGGCCAGCTCGTATCCCGCGTAGCCCGTTGCTCCGACGACGGCAACCCGCGCCGCATCGCTCATCGCAGCATTTCCTCGATTCGTTTGCGGATGGCATTGCAAGCGCCGCGCGAGGAGCAAATCACCAGCACCGTATCGTCGCCCGCCAAAGTCCCCGCAACCTCTTTCCACCGCTCCCCGTCAACGGCCGCGGCCAGCGGCTGCGCGCCGCTCGGCGGAGTTTTCAGCACCAGCATGTTCTGGGCCGGACGAACGTCGAGCAAAAATTCCTTGAGCGCCCGCGCCAGCGCTGGGAGCGCGGCAGCACTGTCCTTCGCCGCTCCATCGAGCGGCCGGTAGCCCTCCGCGGTCTTTACCAGCCGCAGCTCCCGGAGGTCGCGCGAAAGGGTCGCCTGCGTAACGCGCATGCCCAGCTGCCCCAGCTGACGCCGCAATGCGTCCTGACTGGCCACTGGCTGGCTCGAGAGCAGTTTCAGAATCTGTCCTTGCCGGAATCGCTTTTGAACGGCCATTTTCGGTCTTCGGGATACCCGGGATGTTTGATTATGCATTCCTCTGCATAATGATACAGCAAGCCTTGGGCCTGTCAAGCATTTCCCCACTGCGCGAGCCGGATTTTTCACGGTACGCCGCGCGCGACAGCCGGCCCGAAACGCCGCTGCCCTTTCGTGATATGGTTTGGCGGTCGAGCGCGCTGCGGGAACGGCGGAATTCGGCAAACTCACGCTCGATTTCGCGCCTGCGCCCAAGGAAGAACGCATGAAACCGGGCAGTTGGGGCTCAATCTGGCTGGTTTACATCTACTCGATACTCTGCGCCGCTTCGATCAGTAAGCTCGTCCCGATCGAAGGCGAAATCGAGCGCGCGTTTCATACCACGCCCGCCGGCGTCGGCGTGGCAATTTCCATCATCGCCGTCAGCTCCATTTTCGCCGCCACCGTCGGCGGCGGCATCATCGACCGCATCGGCGCGCGTCGCTCCATCGTCGCCACGAGTATCTTTTTGGCTCTCTGCAACGTGCTCTGCTTCTTCTCCACGTCGATGGAGATGTTCGATTTCGCGCGGCTGCTTGAGGGCATCGAGTTCATCGGCATCATCGTCGCCGCTCCCGCGCTGATCATGGCCACCACTTCCGGCCGCCGCCAGGTTCAGGCCATGACCCTCTGGTCCACTTACACTCCCGCCGGCGTCGGCATCGGACTTCTGCTGGCCGTGCCGTTCGCCGGCACATCCGCCTGGCGCTGGACCTTCATCGTTCATGGAGCGCTCTTTGCCATCGCCGCCAGCTTCGGCTGGCTTCTGCCGGAAAGTCCGCGCGAAGCCACCGAGCGCGCCGCGCAACCTCGGCGAGCCAGCTGGACCGATTTCCTGGAAATCTACCGCCAGTGGCGCCCGTGGAAGCTTTCTTTCTCCAACGCTCTGCTCGTGAGCATCGGCCTCGGCACCAGCACGGTAATTCCGCGCTATTTCGCGCGCGTGCACCACGTCTCGGTCGCCACTACATCGAGCATTCTTGCCGCGGGCTACGTGCCCATGATCTTCGCGGGAATCGGCGCGGGATACTTGCTCACGCGCGGCGTTCGGCCGATTGCGGTTTACATCGGCATTACCGTCGCGGGGATTCTCTCCGGACTGCTGCTCTATGCGCCGTGGACTTCCTTCTCCCTCGCGATGGCCGCCACATTCGTGTGGCTGCCTTGCACCGGCGCGGCCGTCGCGGTGCTGATGGCGCTCTTGCCCACTGTCGTGCGCGATCCTGCCCGCGGCGGCGCGGCCATGGGACTGGTCGGTCAAGTCATGGCCGTCGGCAATTTTTTCACGCCGCCGCTCTATTTAGCTCTGATTCCGAAAGGGAACTGGCTGGCCTTCTTCGCGCTCATTCTGGCCGGCTGGATTCTGAGCCTCGCATTCATCCCCGCCTGGAGAATGCGAACAGCGGCCGCCTCCGTCGCCGTTGCTGGCGATGCCGGTGTGGCCGTCTCGCGCTGAGATCGGCCGAAGCCTTGAAAGTGCAACCTCGTGCAGCCTGGTGGCGTCCAATGAATAAAAGGAGCGCGGCGGCCATGAACGCTTCCGGTCGTGTCGTGTTATCCGCATCGGCTTTTCTCGCGGTCTTTTTGCTCGCTGCGCTCACCTCACTCGCGCAAATGCGTCCTGCTACCATGGCGCCTCTCCATCCAGCAATGCATCCGATCGCTGTCCGCCCTGCCGCGACGCCTGCCGTACCCGTTCCCCGAGCGCGCATCAATACTGTCGTCCCCGCGCCTCGGTCGGTTCAGCCGGTCCGCGCGCGGGTATTCTCGGCCCGCGCTCGCCTCGACAACATTTTCATCGGCGGCTCCGGCGAAACTTTGCAACAGCTTCTCGACCCCGTGCCTGGCCCGGGCTTCGATTACGCGCACGTCGCCGCGCTGGATCGCGATCTCGACATTAAGGCGGTCATCGACCCGGAAACGCAATGGCGGCTGGCCGTCGCCGAACGCGTCCTGCGCGATACCGCCACTGCCTCGGCGCGCGGCTACTATCTGCTTGATGGCGGTGCCGCGTACGCCGTTCCCACTGAAGAGGTGCCCGCCGAGCAGCCGCAAGAATCGCGACCGCCCGAGGTGCCCGAAGTGATCGTCGTCCAGCAACCCGCGCAAACGCCCGCTGCGGAGTCCGCGAGCGCAACCTCGCAGCGGCCCCAGGCTCCCGTCCCCGATGTGGGAAATTTCACGCTCGTGATGCGCAACGGTAAAACGATCCAGGCTGTCGCCTTTACCCGCACCGGCGATCGCATCGCCTACATCGCGGCCGATGGCGAACGCCACACCATCGCCGCCACCGAGCTCGATGCCGCTGCCACCGAACGCCTCAACCGAGAAAGCGGCAAGCAGCTCACGCTCTAAGCCCCTCCGCCGCTTCTGCCGGTCTCCCGTTCCCGCGTAGCCACAAAATCAAAACGGCCCCCAGGCCCGTGAACACCGCCGCGTACGCAAATCCCGCCGCCGGACTCACCGCCGTCCATAGCGCGCCGACCACCATGCTGGATACAACGTCGCCCAGCCCGTTCGACGCCGCCAGCACGCCAAATCCCGAGCCGCGATTGGCGCGCGGCAGGACCTCCGCCGCCAGCGACTTCTCCAGCGAATCCTGAAAGCCTCCGTGAACTCCCGCGAGCGCGAATAACACGGCCAGTGCCGCGAGCGTGGGGCGCTCAAAAATAAATCCCGCGTACGCCGCGGCCGCCACCAAATAACCGAGCGCCAGCAATCCTCGCTTCCCCAGCCGGTCTCCGAGCGCGCCCGCCGGATACGACGCCGCCGAATTGACCACGTTGTGCAACATGTACAGGGTGATCGAGATCGTGGTCGCCATTGCCATGCCAAATCGTGGCGTCAGGATCTGCGTCGCGCGCAAAATCAGCAGCGTCGGAGCAAAGTCTCCCACTCCATGCGTGAACACGCCCGCCAGGAAATACCAAAACGGCCGCGGAAGCTGCGTGAAACTGGCCCGAATGCTCGGTGCGTGCTGCCCTTCGAATTGCTTACCCGCCGGCGCCATGAACGCGAAGCACAGCGCCGCGGTCATCCCCGGCAACAAAGTCCAGCGCAGAATCCCGCGCTCGCTCACCCTCCCCAGTAAAGCCAGCGCCGAAAGGGGACCCAGAACCGCTCCAAGCGAATCCATGGCCCGCTCGAAGCCGAACGCCCGCCCCGCCCGGCCCGGATCGACCGAGTCCGCGAGCAACGAATCGCGCGATGGCCCGCGGCTTCCCCGCCCCATCCATCCGACGGAGCGCAGCGCCAAAAGCACCGGCCAGCTCTGCGCAAACGAGTACGCAAAAGTCGTGATTGCAGTCGTCGTATAGCCGATAATGCCGGTCGGCTTCCGCCGCTCCGGATCGTCGGCCACCCATCCGCCCGCCAGCTTCGCAAAGCTCGAAAGTCCGTCGGAAAGGCCCTCAATCACGCCGAGCGCGAATGCCGGCGCGCCGAGCACGGTCA
>JAGWRH010000455.1 GCA_028876695.1 Acidobacteriota bacterium
AGAGATCGCTCCGCGCGTCGATTCGGTTCCAGAGCTCCGCGTCGTCAGGCAGAAACGTGAGTTCGCTGCGATCGCCGGTGGCCGTCACTTTCGCCCAGTCGCGAATCTGGGAGAACCAGTCAATCTCATCCATGCCTTTCAGCACGGGCTGGCCTTCGAGTTGATGCACTTTCTGGCGGCAGAGGAAATTGGCGCGACCTTTCATCAGTGCTGCTTTCAGATTAGGAGCGAAGTGTTTTTGCAGGAATGGGACGTCCTTTTGGAAAAGTTGCTCCTGGAGTGACTTTGTCGCTGTAGAGATCACCACCCGGCGGCCACTGCGTACTGCCGGGATCAAGTAAGCGAGCGTCTTTCCTGTCCCGGTGCCAGCCTCTACTACGACGTGCTGGTGCTTCTCAAAAGCTTCCTCGGCGAGCTTGGCCATGGCGAGTTGGGACGCGCGGAATTCATAACCGGGATGACGCCTCTCGAGTTGGCCGCCGGCGCCGAAAATGCCTTCGATCGTAAGGCTTTCGGATTTGTCTTCAGCGACTCGTTTGGGCATGGCACTTCACGCGCGCACTGACGCCACCGAGGGGCAAGCCATCGTCCGCCGACGCGCGCCTCTCAGGATTTTGATGCTCCACGGGCAGCTATCTTCTCGAGAATGCCAGTCCAGTGCGAGAGATGATTCAACGATTTCGCGTGGGTGTGGTCGAGCTGCAGCGGGGTGATGGACGCTGCGCCTTGGCGAATCGCCGCATGGTCGGTATCCGCTTCGATGCCCTCGATAACCTTTTGCTCACTGAGCCAGAAATACCTGCGGCCACGCGGGTCGGCGCCCGGCTGCAGTAAATTGCGCGTAATTTTGGAGGATTGCCGCGTGAATCGTACCGTGCCGTTCCAATCTTGCGGAATATTTACGTTGAGCATCACGCCGGACGGGAGGCCCTCCCGCAAAATGATGGGCAACAAACCTTGTGCGAACTTCGCGGCAGGCGCGAAATCGAACGGCAGACCGCGGTAGACGATGGAAATAGCGATTGCCGGCACGCCGTTGACTGCGGCTTCCATGGCGGCGCCGACCGTGCCCGAATAATAGACGTTTTCGCCGACGTTTCCGCCGGGATTGATCCCGGATATCACCACGTCGGGTTTCTCGCTGAGCAATGTGTGGAATGCCAGGATCATCGCGTCGGCGGGAGTGCCCTCGACGGCATATTCACGTTCGGCGATCTGGTCGCAATAGATCGGCTGGCGCAGCGTGAGCGATTGCGAGGAAGCGCTGCGCTCATGCGAAGGCGCGACGATTGTGACGTCCCCCAATTCGCGCATCGCGCTCGCGAGCGCACGCAGCCCAGGCGCGTGGACCCCATCATCGTTGGTGACCAGAATATGAGGCATGACACTTTCGCTGCGGCAAAGGCTTTCGACAGAAATTGCGGCTACCAGTGCGGCGGCATCGAGTGAGATGGTCGGGACGACTGGATTTGAACCAGCGACCTCACGCACCCCAAGCGTGCGCGCTACCAGGCTGCGCCACGTCCCGACCGCTTCAGCCCACACGAGCTAACGAAAAGCGTATCACTCGTGTTCGAGAAGGGTCAAGACAGCGCGAAGCTCCTCGTGAAGATCGAGCAGGAATTTTCGATACGAGCGCGAGGCCGGCTCCCGGCGGCTGGGTGGAGTGATTTCCGAAACGGAGCGCACTGGCGCATCGCTGCTGGCAACTCCGTGCACGCCAGAACCATTCCGGTCGGCGAGATGCTTACGTGCGCCCGCAATCGTGAAGCCGTCTTCGTAAAGCAAGCGCTTGATTTCAAATACGGTCTCGATGTCTTCGCGTCGATAAAGGCGCTGGCCGGTGGGGCTTTTCACGGGCTGAAACGTGGGAAATTCCGACTCCCAGAAACGCAGGACGAAGGCCTTGGTTCCGGTTAACCGGCTTACTTCGCCGATGCGGAAAAGGCTCTTTTCAGGGATTTCCGGTGATGATTGCGCGGCACTGGCCATCTCGCTCGTATCCTAGGCGTATTTCGCGCGATGTCAACCCCTGTCCCGGGCGCCAGCTGTGGAAAGGCGCAGGCGACGCTATCGGACGGCTTCGCGGCGGCTGCCACGCCGAGATTCGCGCTTCTTGAGGCGCTGCGTGAAGCGGATTGGTGTACCGGTGAAATCGAACGCGGCGCGGAGGCGGTTTTCGAGGAAGCGCTGATAGCTGAAGTGCAGCGGCTTGGATTGGTTGGTGAACAGGACAAAGGTGGGCGGCGCAGCCGAGGCCTGGGTGATGTAAAAAATTTTTACTTTACGGCTGGCGGGCGAAGTGCCACGTTCCAGATCGACACTCGCGAGCCAGCGATTCAGCTCGCCGGTCGAAATCCGGCGCTTTCGGGCCTCGGCGACGTGGCCGATTGTGGCGAAAAGCTTACCAGTGCGCTCTCCCGTCAGCGCCGATAGGAACACAAGTGGCGCGTAGGCAACAAATTTGAACCTTTCGCGGACCAGCGGTTCGTAATCGGCGAGGAGCTTAGCCGGGCTAATCACAGAAGCCTTGGCACCAGAAGTTTTTTGCTTCTCGGCTTTCTCCTGGGCGGTTTTCATGGCCAAATCCCATTTATTCATCACGATAATCACCGAGCACCCGGACTGCTCGGCGTAGCTCGCGATGGTCGCGTCGTGCGAAGTGACGCCAACGGAAGCGTCGGCAACCAGAAGCGCTACATCCGCGCGCTCCAGATGGCGCCGTGCCATGATGACGCTGAGCTTCTCCGCAATTAGCTTCGTTTTTCCTTTGCGGCGAATGCCGGCCGTATCGAGAAACCGATACGATTTGCCGTTCCGCTCGATGATTGTATCCACCATGTCGCGCGTGGTGCCCGGCTCGTCGGACACGATCGACCGCTCGGCACCGGCGAGTTGATTCAGCAGCGTGGATTTGCCGACGTTCGGTCGACCTATAATCGCAATATTGATGTCCGGCTCACGCGCGGTGGAATCGCCGGCGGGCAGATTGTGCGCAACTGCGTCCAGCAGCGCATCGACTCCGAAGCCGTGCTCGGCGGATATCGGAAACACGTCGGCGCTTAATTCGTAAAATGGTGCGGCAAACTGTATCTGCTGGGGCGTATCTACTTTGTTGACCGCAACGATCGGGGATTTCCCGGCGCGACGTAACAATTGCGCAAGTTCCGCATCGAGAGGAATGGGACCGGTCCGGCCGTCCACCACTTGCACCACACGTGCCGCCTTTTCGATCGCCACGCGTGCCTGACGTAGAATCTCGCCGGGAATCCCGGCCTTTTCCTCCGGTACAATCCCGCCGGTATCGACAACTTCGAACACGCGTCCGTCCCAATGCGCCACGCCGTAAATGCGATCGCGCGTGATACCGGGCTCATTGGTAACGATCGAACGGCGCGTTCCGGTAAGTCGGTTGAACAACGTGGATTTTCCGACATTGGGCCGGCCTACGATTACGATGGAAGGCAATTCCTCGGGCATGTTAGCGGCCGACCAGCTTCCGCTGCAGTTCCTGCCGGCGCGCTTGAAGCTTCAATATTTCATCCAACGGAAGCTTTGATTCGATCTTCTTCTGCAGTTCCACTAACTCTGCGACAAGCTCGCGGGCGACGGTGCGCTGGCGTAGAGCGGCTAGGCAGCTTTCCGCTTCTTCCCAATTCGCGCCCGCCGAGGTCTCGAAGATCGCCTCGAAGAGCATCTGCCTCTCGGAATCAGCTAAACCTTCGGCGACGGACGCCGGATCCAGCGAAGCATTGGAACCCGCCGCAGCAATAAGAATCTCGAACACCTTTTCGGCGAGAAGTCCACAGTGAAGCCGATTCGCGCCAATTTCGCGGGCCAGCCGGCCGCGGATATTATTCGGTTCGGCGAGCATCTGGATCAAACGGCGTTCCGCTGGCGCAATCGCCGGAGAGAGCAGTTCGGGCTTTGGTTGCACATTCCCGCGGCGCTCGGCGGCGGCCCGCCGCATTGACTCGCGCAGTACAGGCTCGTCGACGCGAAGTTCGGCCGAAATTCGCGATGCCCACTCGGAGCGCATCAAGGCATTTGGGATACGCTGCACGTAGGGCATCAAAAAATTAATAGCGGCGAGCTTGCCGGCAGCGGTGGAACGATCCATTTGCCTGGCGCGCGCGATGAGGTAATCCAGATACGAAGGCGCAGACGCGAGCAGTTTTCGATACGCGTCCGCGCCGTATTGCTTCAAGTATTGATCGGGGTCGGCGCCACCGGGCAGGGTCAGCACTCGGACGTCGAATTCTTTTTCGAGCAACAGCGCGAGCGAGCGCTCGGCGGCGGCTTGCCCTGCGGCATCCGCGTCGTAATTGACGATGATCCTGCGCGTAAAGCGGCCGAGCAGCTTGATCTGCGGCTCCGCCAGACTGGTGCCGCAACTGGCAACCACGTTCGCGAATCCCGCGCGCGCCACGGCGATCGCATCCATGTAGCCTTCCACCAGAATGACGAAATCGTTTTGCCGAATCGCTTCCTTGGCGCGGTCGAGGTGATAGAGCACGTTGCTTTTGGAATAGATGGGCGTCTCGGGGGAATTGAGGTACTTCGGCATGTCATCGCCCATACTGCGCCCGCCAAATGCGATGACCTTCCCGGATTCGTTGGCGATCGGAAACATAATGCGGCGCCGGAAACGGTCGTATATGCGCCCACCCTGATCGTGCGAGAAGAGCCCGGAGGCATCGAGAATTTTGGCGGGATATTTCGGCTTTAGATGCCGCAGAAGCGCATCTCCCGAACCCGGCGCGTGGCCCAGCCCAAAGCGCGACATCGATTCGCGATCAAGTCCGCGGTCTTCGAGATACGCGACGGCAACTTTGCCTTCGGCAGACTGGTGCAGCTGGCGCCCGTAGAAGGCCGCAGCTTCGCGATGAATCTCCACGAGCGCGGCGCGCTGTTGGTTCTGGCGGCGCTCTTCGGGTGATCGCTCCGTCGCACGGGGAATCGGAATGCCGCATTTCTCCGCCACCGTGCGTACTGCTTCGGGAAATTCGCAGCGCTCGACCTGCATCACGAATTTGAAAACATCGCCGCCTTCGTGGCAGCCGAAGCAGTAGAACATTTGTTTCACTGGATGCACGCTGAACGAAGGAGTCTTCTCCTGATGAAAGGGACAAAGCCCGGTGAAATTCTGGCCCGTTTTACGCAGGCGAACGTATTCGCCGATTACGCGGACGATGTCCGCCTGCTGCTTCACTTTTTCCGCAAATGATCCGGCTTCAGCCATTTCGGAGTCGAGGTACGTTTAACATCAGCGATTCAAGTTTGCAACTCTGCCACGGTGACGGCATTTCCGCCGCGCTCGTCCGCTTCGGCGTGAATGCGGTCAACCAGCGGATGCGTCGCCAGAAAATCGGCCAATCCGCGGCGCAGCGCGCCGGTTCCGTAACCGTGAATGATGCGCACGCTCGGCTTGCCGGCTAGCGTGGCTTCGTCAAGAAATTTATCCACGCGGGCGGTGGCTTCCTCTACCGTGCAGCCGATCACGTTGATTTCCTCGGCCGCCGCGTTCGCCTTTGCGTGAACGCGAATGTCGCTTCGTGCTGCGGCACGCCCACCGGTCGATGGCTGGTCAGCCGCGATGTCAATGATCTCGGTCAAGGGGATCTTCATTCGCATCGGTCCGGCTTCGATTTCCGCAATCTTCCCGTCGTGCTTGCGAAATACGACAGGCTGCTTAAATCCCTTTACAAGAATTCGCTGGCTTGGCGACAGCTGTTCTGGAGAGACTGATTTTCCCGAAACGCCTTCCGAGATTCCGAGATCCGGTTGTGATGACGCGAGCGTTTCAACGATGGCGGCATCCGCCTCGGCGCGAGTATCTGAAAAAACCCTCTTGACACGCCGTCCGGCGAGTTTTTCGATTTGAGCACGATGCGCGCGATCCTTAATCTCGCTGGCAATCCGCTCGATCTGCTCTTGAAGACGCTGCTGCATTTCGGCAAAGCTTCGCTCCAAATCGGCAATTCGCTTTTTTTGCCGCTCGATCCATTCACCACGAAGCGCACGGCGCTCTGTCTCGAGCTGGTTTCGCTCATCGTCCACACGCGCTTGTGCCGCGTCCATTTCCTCGCGCTTTCCGTGCAGATAGGCGATCAGCTCTCGCGCCTCTCGTGATTCGGGAGAAAGTCCGGCGCGAGCATGCTCGATCGCTCGCGGCGGCAAGCCCAATCGCCGCGCGATTTCGATTCCGCTCGAGCTGCCAGGTACGCCGGCCAACAGCCGGTATGTGGGCCTCAAGTTTTCTTCGTCAAATTCCATCGCTGCGTTCACGACGCCGGGCGTGGTCGAAGCATAAGCCTTCAGCCGGTCGTGGTGCGTGGTCGCCAGCGTCAACGCCCGGCGCTCGCGAAATTCCTCAAGCAACGCCACAGCCAGTGCCGCGCCCTCCTCTGGCGCTGTTCCGGTACCCATCTCGTCCATCAGAATTAACGAACTTGCCGTAACTGTCTCGAGCATCGACTTCACGTTGAGGATGTGCGCAGAAAATGTGGAAAGATCGGCGGCCATCGATTGCTCGTCGCCGATATCCGCGAGCACCCGATCGAAGATCGGCAGTTCGGCGCGGTCGGCAGCCACCGGAATTCCCGACTGCGCGGAAAGCGCAGCCAGCCCGACGGTCTTGAGCGCGACAGTTTTCCCGCCGGTATTAGGGCCGCTAATCACAAGCACGGTTCCTATTGCGGCAGAATATTCGGCCGCCGCGCCGCCCTCGCCGCCAAGCGACACCGATAGCGGAACAGCTCTGCGTCCCTCCCGGCGCAGCTTCGCGTCGAGTACTGGATTTCGCGCGGATTGAAGGTGCAGCCGGTTTGCTGCAGTGAATTCAGGCGCGACGCAATCGTATGCACGTGCAAATCGAGCGCGGGCAAAAAGTGAATCGAACTGTGTGACGATTTTCGCAGCTCGCGCAAGCGGCTCCTGCTGCTCACGGACGTGCGACGTCAGCTCGTCCAGGATGCGCGCGACTTCCTCCGCTTCGTCGTCCCCGAGCTGCACCAGTCGATTGTTGAGATCGATTGTATCGAGCGGTTCAACGAAAACCGTCTGCCCTGTCGCGCTTGCGGCATGCACGACGCCCGGCACGCTGCGCCGCTCGGAGGCTCGAACTGGAATCACGAAACGTTCGTTCCTCAACGTGATGTAGTCTTCTCCGCCCGGCTCGTTCCGTGCTCGCAGGATGCTTTCGAGCGAGTGTCGAATCTTCTGGCGCAATTCGCCGGTGCTGGCGCGAATTCGTTTCAGTTTGGGGGACGCATCGTCGCTAATCTCGCCATTAGGCAATACCGCGCGACGGATGACGGAGAGCAGCGAATGGAAGTCCGCCAGGGGCGTGGCCGTTTCTTCGAGCAATCGGTACTTCGGTCCATCAGCACCGCGGAAAATCGCCCGAAGTCCGGCAGCAGTCTCCATCAGAGTGGCCGACTGCAGCAGTTCTTCGGGGGAAAGGCCGGATCCCGGCACCGCTAGGCGCGCGAGCCAGGGTTGCGGGTCGGCGAGCGAGCCAAAACCAAGCTCCGATCCGCTTCGCAGGTAATCGACGGCTTCATCGATCAGCGCGAACTCAGTCTTCAAATCGTGCAGGTCCTCTGAAAATGCGAGGGATTCGATCGCGCGCCGTCCAGGCGCACACGTCGTGTTGAGTCCAATGATGCGTTTCAGCTCATCGAATTCGAGAAGTTCGTCAACCCGGCGTGACACGCGTGCCTCTTGATGTGAATTCTAGCGCGGAAGGTCGAGATTAGCTGGCAGAACTCTTGCGGGGCTGAACGAGCTTGCCTTTGGCCGCGGATGGGCGGTCCGCAAAATTGGTGGCCAAGAATTCAACTGCGTCCGCCGCAGTCGCCGCCGAATAGATTAGCTCTCGATCGCGTTCGTCCCAAGGCGAAGCATGACCTGTTTCAACTTCGCACACGCATTCGATTACCGGCTGCCAGAATTTTCCAAGGACCACCATCGGTTTGCTGCGTATAACGCCTTTGTTCAGCATTTCCCACACTACCGCGAGTTCCGCGAGGGTGCCCGTGCCGCCTGGGCAGGCCACGTAGCCATGGCCGCGTGCGATCAGCTCGAAGAGCCTCTCCTGCCAGGTATCAACGCGAATTTCTTCGTCGATCCACGGATTCGCGCGCGATGAGAAAGAGTTCGCGGTCACCGCGATCGTCCGGCCGCCCGCCTCTTTTGCGCCGCGAGACACAGCTTCCATCACGCCCGTATACCCGCCGCTGCAGACCACCCATCCCTTTTCCGCGAGCGCAACTCCAAGCCCAAGAGCCGAGGCGTATTGCGCGTGGCCGGATCTCGGACGCGAACTTCCAAATACCGTAACGATTTGTACCGTGCGCTTCACTGTTCTTCGCGGCGTTTCGGCTGCTTTGCCCGCGCCCCGCCGCTGATGGCGGGCGCAGCCCCGAGCATCTCGACCATGGCGGTTGCGATGTCGTCCACCGGCGATGTGGTGCCGGTGCCGTGCTGCGCGTCGTTATTGCAGAAGATGGCGAACACGAGGTATTCGCCTCGTACGGTGGTCGCATAACCGGTAAGCGCGTGGACGCGCTCGGTTGCACCGGTCTTTGCCTCGATCAGGCCCCGAGCGGGCGAATCGCGCATCCGGTCATCCAACGTACCGTCGTTGCCGGATATCGGCAGGCTAGCCAAAAAATCGTGTCCCCAGGGCGCCCGTGACGCATAGCGGAGCAGATCGACCATCGCTCGCGGTGTGACCAAATCGTCGCGTGATAGCCCGGAACCATCCGTAAGAATCACATCGCCATCCGGAATGCCTGCCGA
>JAGWRH010000032.1 GCA_028876695.1 Acidobacteriota bacterium
CTGTCGCTTTCCCTTTTCGACCAGCTGCGCCCGCTGCATGAAATGGGCCAGGAACAGCGGATGTTGCTGGAAGCCGGCGCCATTCTGCACGACTCCGGGTATTTCATCAGCAAGAAATCGCATCATCGCCACGGCGAATATATGGTGCGGAACAGCGAAATCCCCGGCGTCGCCGGATGGCGGCGCGACGTGATCGCCGCGCTCGTGCGTTATCACAACTCCAAGTCCGAGCCGCAACCGCAGCACGCCTCGTACGCGGCGCTGAATGGCGAGCGGCGCCAGCAGATGCGGATGCTCACGTCACTCCTGCGGATCGCGGAAAAACTCGAGTCGGAACACGCACAGCGGATTCTTGGACTGGACGTGCAAATTTCCGGACGCCGCGCCACATTTCTCATCCGTGCGGCGGACGGAACACGGCTGGAGATCGCCGGACTGCAGCGCAAGGCCGGCCTGTTTGAACGCGAGTTCCATCTGAAGGCGGAGTTCCGGCGAGCGCAACGAAAAGAGAAGGAGAAGGTAGCGTAACGATGATTCTGTACGTGGTGCGTCACGGGATCGCCGTGGACCGCACCGATCCGAAATGCCCGTCTGATCCGGAGCGGCCGCTGACCGCGCGAGGAGTGCAGAAGACCCGCTCGGCGGCGTTAGGCTTCCGCGAACTGGGCGCCAAGCCCGATGCAATCCTCACCAGCCCCTACCTGCGGGCTGCACAAACCGCGGAGATTTTCGCCGAAGCGGCGGGATTTCCGCTGGATAAAATCCGCGCCAGTGAGCATCTGAAGCCGGGCGGAAATCCGGTGGAGGCAGCGCGCGAAGTGGCGCGGCTGCGCGCGAAAGAGGTCGCTTGCTTCGGGCACGCTCCGCAACTCGACCAGATGATCGCCTATCTGGCCGGCGCCCAGGCTCCCTTCACGGAGCTCAAGAAAGCCGGCGCGGCGTGCCTGGAGCAAGCCGGGGCTCAGGGACGATGGGAACTGCGTTGGATGCTGGCGCCCAAAATGTTGCGCGATTTAGGCGAATAACGCCGCTCGGGGTCTCAGGCGCTCTGGCGTTCGCCATGAACAAGCGGTGCGGCCTCCAGCGTATGGCGCCGCCGCAGACCTGCGTGCCAGACCGACCACATCGATTGCGGCCCGCTCAACCTCGAATTGATTTCGGCGAGGAGCGATTTTCGTTTCACGTCAATGTTCTTGATCCACGCTTCCACCGCCGAAGCATCGAGACCCGCGGCATCGCGGCGGATCGCCGCCCGCAGCACGTCCAGATCGTGCAGTTCCCCAAGCAAAGTTTGTAAGCGCTTCAAATCGACGGACCATAGCTCGTATTCGCGCGGCAGGAAGTTATCAACCGTGTACCGAAAGCGCTTCAGCGCGACGCGCAGGCTGTGCCACGCGGCGCTGCTGCGTTTGCGCCGCGCCTGCTGGTAACATTCAGCCGCTTGGTTCAGCCGCGCCAATGCGATTCGCTGAAAGACCACGCTCTCCAACGGGAAAAAACGCGCCTCCGGTCCGAGCTTGCGGGCCAGGCGTTTCCAATGCCTGCGGTCGAAGTCGTCGAGCGCTTTGGCGGCGCGTTGGCGATCGTGCTTTTCCTGGACGGCTATCCGCCGCAGCATGTGGCGGCGCACCGGGTCGCGCGCGCGCGCCAATTTCTTCACCTGGGTGGACATGACCTGCACGTCGCGCAGTTCGCCGAGAGCATGAAATGCCGCACTTGTCGTTTTCTTTAGCTTTTGCCAACCGGCGTGCGGATTCACTTCACGGAGGACGTCCGCCATGGTGCGGCAGCGGCGGAGCGCCACACGGAGATCGTGAACGTCATCAATATCGAACCCGAGTCCGGTCCGGTCGGCGCGCTCGATCACGCGGCTCATCCACTCTTCCAGTGTCGCCGGTTTGGCGATAGAGTCGCCGGGAATGGTAGGCACGATGTGCATCCGCGGAAATAATCTAGTTTGATCCTCGGGAGGCGGGATGGAAGCGTTATGGTAGCGCGGCGCCGGCGATTTTAGCAAGGGCACGGCAGCGGACTCGGAAGCGGGCGATCATACGCGGCTACGAAACGAATGAGCAGCCGACGCGCATGTGCCCGTTTTCGGTTGCGACGGCATAGGCCTTGCGCAGAATCACGCGCACCGGGGGCAAAATTGGCACGTGCAGCACGGCGTTGAATTGCTGCGGCAGTTCCTCAGGCTGATCGAATTGCAGCGCCACGCCGCCGTAACTTAGGTCGAGCACCTTGGCGGTTTTTTGCTGCAAATCCGTCAATACGGCGTGCGATTTCGTGCCGGTGAGCGGAACGCGCTCCCATTTTCGCTCGATGCGTGCGCGAGCCGCGGCAGCCTCTTCGGAACCCGCAGACGATTTTGGAGGTGTGGTCTCCGCTGCCGATGCTGTGGACGCGGGCGGCGCAGCTCCGCGTTGTGGAGCAGGCTGCGGCGTTGGCATCACCCGAGGTGCTTCGAGTGTGCCCTGCTTCAGCTGATAAAGCCGACGGTCAGCGACACTGAGCAGGTCGCTTTTCTGATCGCCATCCTGCGGATACACGGCAATGCCGAAATCGATCGTCACCGCGATATTCAGATTCAAGGGCGCGAGATCGGCTTCATATTGAGCGCGGACGCGGCGGCACAGTGTGAGCGCTTGCTCCGGATCGGCCTGCGGGAGCAGCAGCGCGAATTCATCTCCGCCGATGCGGAATGCGTAATCGGAAGCGCGCAGCGTCTTGCGTACGGTAGCGGCCACGAATTGCAATATGCGGTCGCCTTCCAGGTGGCCGCGC
>JAGWRH010000456.1 GCA_028876695.1 Acidobacteriota bacterium
CTGCGGGCTGCCGGGCGCATTGTCCTGAAGCTGTAACACCGCGCCGCGGTTCGGACTGTCTCCACACGTCGCCGCCGGCTGTGGATCGAAGGCCACCTGCACCGTGCAGGAGCTCCCCGGCGCGATCCCCCCGGAGCCGCTCGCGGCGCACTGATTGGCCGTGATGCTGAAATCGGCCTTGTTCGTGCCTCCGATGGCGATTCCCGCGAACGCAAGCGCGCCTGCCAGTGGCCCAGTGCTGCTGTTCGTGATCGTAATCGCTTGTGGCGTGCTCGCGGTGCCGACGAGCTGGCTCGCGAAATTCAAACCCGTGGTGAACGAGATCGCCGCCTGCGTGGCCGTTCCGGAAAGCGAGACGCTGGCGGGCGTCCCACCCGGTATCTGCAATGTGCCCGACCTCGCCCCCGGCGCAGCCGCCTCCGCGGGAGCGAACGTAACGGAAACCTGGCAGTGCGCGCCGGCGGTCAGAATCGGAGGACACGCGTTTTGCTGGACAAAATCCGAAGAACCGCCGATCGCGAGGCCCGTAATTCCCGCGTCGATAGAGCCGCTATTCGCGATCGTCACAGCCTGCGCGGCGCTCGTCGTACCTTCGCTCTGCGCGCCGAACGACAACGTTGCCGGCGTGACCGTCAGCGTCGCCGCCACGGTAGCGGTTCCGTTGAGCGCCACGGTTTGCGGGCTCGGCGCGGCGTTGTCCGCGAAATCGAGAGTCGCCGTTTTGGAGCCGCTCGTCGATTGCGGAGCGAATTGCACGGCCACGGTACATTGCGCGCCGGCAGCGACGGTTCCTCCGGTTGCCGGACACGTGCTTCCGGACGTCGCGGTTTTGAAATCCGCCGCGTTCGTGCCGCCGATGGAAATGCCGGTCAGGTTTAGCGCGGCGCTGCCCGTGTTTTGCAGCGTCACCGTCTGCGCCGCGCTGGTTGCGCCAATCAACGTGCTTCCGAACGTGACAGACGAAGGATTGATCTGCGCGATCGGCGCGTTCGTGACTCCGGTTCCAGAAAGGGTCACCACTTGCTCCGCATTCGACTGCAGATCCGAATTGTCCGTGATCTGCAATTGGCCCTGCGCCGCCCCGGTCGCGGTCGGCGCGAATGCGATTGCGATCGTGCAGCTGCTGCCGGGCGCGAGCGTCCATCCCGATTGCGGGAAGCTGCACGACCCCGCTTGCGGTTGGAAGGGCGCGCCAGCCGGCGCGATCAGTTCGCCCGATAGCGTCAGGTTTGCGCTGCCGGTATTTGTAATCGTGATCGTCCGCCCGGGAGAGACTGTATTCACGGGCTGGTTGCCGAAACTCAAGCTGGCAGGAAGCACCTGCGCGTGCGGGGCGTTGCCCGACCCTTTCAATTCGAGCAACTGCGGACTGCCCGGCGCATTATCCGTAATCTCCAGAAACGCTGCTTCCGGCCCGCCCGCCGAAGGCGTGAAGGTCACGTCAATCGAGCAGTGCACCACCGGGCCGGGCGGGATCGACGCGCCGATACACGCGGTTTGGCCCGTCGGCGAAAAATCCGAGGCGTTCGGTCCCGCCACCTGGACGTTGGTAATCGTCAGATTCTGCTCGCCGCCGTTGAGCACCGCCAGCGGCTGACCGGAAACTTGCGTCCCCAGATTTGCCGCGCCGAAATTTTCGCTGCCAAGATTGAAATAGACGCTTGGCAACCCGGTCGAATTTTCCGCTATGGCCAGCAGGAACGCGTCGTTCGCCGGCGACGTTGCCTGGCAGCTCGCGCACGTCTGCTGAAAACCGTTCTCCGCTCCAGCCGTGGTTATTGCCGTCGGAAAATCGGCGGCGGACGTCTGTCCCGTCACATAGACTTGCCCCGCGCCGTTCGTCGTCACGCCGCTCGCGCCGGCCGCCACGCTTCCCCCGGGCGGCGACGTTCCAGCAAGCGGCGTCGAGTAAATCAGCGACGCGGCGCCAGAAGACGCCGGATCGAACTTCGCCAGAAAAGCGTCTTCCGCGCCGTTAAACGGCTGCAGGTTGTCGTGCCACGGAAAATCCGGCGAGTTTGTCTCGCCCGCCACATACACGCTCGCCGTCGCGGATACCGCAACGGCCAGCCCCGCATCGGTGCCGGATCCGCCCAAATAGGTCGAATACCCGAGCGACGTCTGCGCCGTCACCGCGTCTTGCGCAATCACCGCCAAAAACGTGTTCGACGATGTTCCGACCGCTAAGTTCGCGCTGAGTTTCGATTGATACGCGCTGGCCGTAACCGGAAAATTGATCGATCGCGTTTCACCGGTCACGTAGGCTTTCGGCGCGATGCTCGAATCGAGCGCAATGCCTAAAATTTCGTCCGTGTCGCTCCCGCCGAGCAGCGTCGCGTACACCAGGTCGGCCGTGCCCTGCCCTTTCGGCGCGATTTTCATCACGAACCCATCGGACGTGCCCCCGCCGTACCCGCTCTGGAACGCTCGGAGCACCGGAAATCCGCTCGCCGAGTTGGAAGTCGATCCTGCGATGTACGCGTTGCCGTTTGAGTCCACGGCTACGCCGCCGATCCCAACCTGCCCCGTAGAATTCGTGCCCAGATACGTGCAATACGTCAGTGTGGGCGCGGCGCCGGTTTGCGTGGGCGGCGCAAAAACAGCCAGGAAAGCGTCGCTGCTTTGGACGTCCCAGATAGGCTGAAGCGCTCCCGCTGTCACCGGCAAATCCGGCTGTGCCGTGTCCGCCGCGGTCGGCTGCACTTCCGCGGCGATATAAATATTGCCGGCTTGGTCGACAGCGATGCCGCCTGGTCCGCCCACGGCGAGCTTGCCGCTGCCGCCAAAATAGCCGGAAAATTTCAACTGATTTCCCTGCGCATTAATTTCGCTCACGACGGCGTCGTTTCCCTTGCCGCTCGTGAGGCCGATCGTCGGCTGGCTCGTTCCCGTCACCGGAAAATCCAACGAAGTGGTGGTCCCCGTTAGCGCCACGTCGCCCGCGCGATCGAGCGCGATCAGTCCGCCCGATTGCGTTCCGCTTCCCCCGAGAAAGGTCAAATAAAGCAGTGAGTTCGCGCCAGTGAGCGCCGGATTAATCTTCGCTACGTAAAACGCCGACGCCCCGGTCACTCCTCCCAGCGAAGTGCCATTCGCCTCCGGAAATGTCGTTGCCGATGCGGTTACGCCGCTCACGTACACGTTGCCGATCGAGTCGATCGCCACGTTGCCCGCCGTTTCGTCGCCCGTTCCGCCCAGGAACGTCGCGTATCCCACCGAAATCGACGGATCGATCACTAGCGCCGCTCGCGGATCGTGCGCCGCTATCTTGAACCCCACCGCCCCGTCCGCGTCCATCGCGTATTCGCCGGCTACCGCTGCTCTCGCGCGCCCCGGTCGCTCTATAAAAATATTTGGCTTCGCCATCCGCACGATCCGGCCGCCTGCCCTTAGGATCACGTCGCCGCGCGATAATTCGATTTGGTCCGCGCCCGAAAAGTGCAGTCGCACTTTCGACGCATCCTCGCCCGGTGCCAGCCGCAAGTCGTATTCAATACCCTCTCCCGTCCCATAAACCGCCAGGCGCAATGGCGCGCCCGCCTTCGCCTCACCCACTGCGCGCGCGAAATGTGGAACGTTCGGATGCCATTTGCGCCGATCCCTGCCGACGAAATAGTTGCTGACCGTCTCCACCCTCTGCTCGCCGCGCCAGTCGAAATTCAAATCGCGGCGGCCTCTCGCGCCGCGCTGAGTGTCCCAGCCGACACGCATCCGCACCAGGTGAACGGCGTCTGTATTCCATCCCGCGGCCGGACTTGGCACGCGCAGCTCCACGCCGCTTCGCGTCAGCAACACGGTAATTTCGCCGCGCCCCGCGTATTTCACGCGCGGATCGAACTGCCCGATGTTCGGCTCAAACGTCGTCGGAATGGAAAATGCCGCTCGGCGGTTTTCCGCACCGTGCTGAAACGCGCGCGTACGCAAATCATTGGGAAGCTGCAACCTGTGGGTGGGAAATCGAGTGGGAAGCGCCCGCCGCTGTTCGCGTGCCGAACGGGCTATAACAAAGGTTGTGATTCCCGCGAACGCCAAAACACACCAAGATACAAATCGCCTGCTCATCGCCTGCTCGTTTAGGCCCTTCCCTGGACGCTGACTCCGCCGAATCCAGGTTTGGGCAGCTCTCGTACGAGAGCCAACTGCCGTTTAGTAGTTGCGAAATAGCCTCACCATGCGCCGCGGTGAAGCCCGGCGAATATCTCGCGCAGCGCCGCAAATGTCAAGCAACTCCCCTGCGCGAAAATAGCGTGCCGCAGCGCCCGTGCCCGTACCCAACGCCGGCACGTTTATGGGGCGGCCGCGCGGGTGCTAAACTAAAGCCTCTTGAGTACCCAGGAAAATGTGCGCCGTGGAGGCGGATTCACGGCATGGTTCGTCGCCGCGGCGATCCTGCTCTGCTTGTTTGGGCAGTTGGGTGCCCTCGGGTTCACCGGGCCTGACGAGCCTCGCTATGCATGGATTACGCGCGCCATGGCGCGGACCGGCGATTGGGTCACGCCGCGTCTTTATGGCCAGCCGTGGTTCGAAAAGCCGATCCTCTATTACTGGACAGCGGCCGTCGGATTCAGGCTACACTTTCCGGCCGAATGGGCCGCGCGTCTGCCCTCGGCGTTCGCCGCGCTTGCCGCGGCCGTCGCAATCGGCTGGCTGGCCGCCAAACACTACAGCGGAAAAGCAACGTCCCTCGATAGCCCCGCGCTCCTCGCGCCGCTGATTTTCGCCTCGAGTGTCGCAGGAATCGGATTTGCGCGCGCCGCCACGCCAGACATGCTTTTCGCTGCGTCGATCACGCTGGCAATGGCCGCCATTGCGGCGGTCTATAGCCAGGCCGGAGCGCTGCGCGGCGTCGCCAGTTCAGCCGACGAAAATCCGCCGGCGCGCGGACGCGACTTCTTCGCCCTCGCGTTTTTCGGCGCGTTTCTTGGCCTGGGCGTGCTGGCGAAAGGTCCTGCGGCCGTCATTCTGGCGGGCGGAGCCATCCTGCTCTGGGCCCTCGCAACTCGGCAATGGCGCGCGGCGCTTCGCGCGTTGCACCCGGTCGCAGTCGCCGCCTTTTGCGTCGTGGCTCTGCCTTGGTACGTCCTGTGCGCATTGCGAAATCCCGATTTCCTGCGCGTCTTCATCTGGCAGCACAATTTCGAGCGCTACTTGACGCCGATGTTCCGTCATCCGCAGCCATTCTGGTTTTTCGGACCGATCGCCCTGCTGGCTCTCGTCCCGTGGACCATTCTGCTGTGGCCCGCGTTTCGCGAAGGCCTGCGCCTTTGGCGCGAAAAGTCGTGGACCCATTCCCCGGGCCTGTTCTTCGCCTGCTGGGCGGTTTTTCCCCTGCTCTTCTTCAGCTTTTCCGATTCAAAATTGCCCAGCTATATCCTGCCCTCGATTCCGCCGCTGGCGCTGATCTGCGCAATCGCGGGCAATCGCGCGTGCGAGCGCAGCCGCGCGATGGCTCTCGCCATTGCGGCTGGGATTGGGATTGCGTGGATCGGTCTCGCTGCCGGCGCATCGGCATGGGCAAAAAAGATTCCCTGGGACGCCCTGAATTACGATTACGCGCCCCATGCCGTGCCAATCTGGACTGGGATGGCCATCGGCGCGGCAATTTTGTTGGCGTTGGTTCTAATATTTTTCGGTTTGGGCAGACGCACCGGCATGGTAGTGGGACTCTGCGCGCTCGCCGTTGTGCTGGCGCTCGAATTCGCCAACATTCAGATCCTTCCCGCGGTCGACCCGCTCTATTCCGCCCGCTATCACGCGCAATTCATGAGCCACGACCTGCATCCCGACCGCATCTTCACATTCGATTTGGCGCGCTCGTGGGATTACGGGCTGGCGTTCTACTTCGGCCGCCAATTGCCCGAATGGCAGCCCAGCGACCCGCGGCCGGCGCTGGTCCTCACCAACCCGGCGGGATTCCAGCAGATCACCAGGCTGGGCCGTTTTCGGGGCGTGCTGGACGAGCCGGAGAAGGGCGTGCTCTACGTCCCCGTGGAACCGGCCCCGCAATGATGGGTTGTGCTATTGGACGGGCGGCAGATATTGCAGAAAGAAGCTGACGATCGCGTTTTCGTAGTTCTTGCGGTCATCGTCGCTCATATCCCGGTAGCGGACCGCATCCCGCAGCAATTGTTTCGGATCGGGCGCCTCGTTGTATAGCTCCGTCGTCTCGCTCGCGAGCTGCGGTTGATCATCCGAAATGATGAACAGCTTGGGAACTCCGTGCGTGCGGCCGATGTCGGCGGAAACCAGCGGCGTTGAACGGTACAAATAATTGATCAGCCGGAAGATCGCGTCGGACGCGTTCAGCACATACGGCACCGCGGTCAGCCCCGATTGCCGTACCTGCATGCGCAACATTTCCCGCGGGCTGCGGTACACATCGGTCACCGCAAACGCCCCGACGCGCGGATCCCTTTCCGCCGTTTCGAGCACCGCGTAGCCGCCCATGTCCGTGCCCCACAACCCGAAACGCTTTTGGTCCACGTCGCTGCGGGTTCCGAGCGCCTGAATTGCGGATTCTACTTCTCCCGCTTCCTTGTACCCGAGCGTCGAACTGCCGGCGCTCGTGCCGTGACCGGAAAAATCGAACAGGAATACGTTGTACTGGTGATCTTGGAGCGTGGTGACCAGAGTCAACACATCGGCGCGCTGCGATTGATACCCGTGGCACACCATGATCGTCGGTGCGCCCTGCAATCCCGGGAAGAACCAACCCTCTCGCTTCGGGCCGTCTGCCACCGGAAACGAAAACGTCGTGGGGTGCCCCATCATGATGCTCAGATCGAATGACGAGGGCGTGCGCGCCGGATGAATGATCTGGTACACCAGAAATCCCGAAATCGTGGAAATCGAAACTACGGCGAACAAAACGACCGCGACAATAAAAGACACGAGTTTGGCGATGCGCGCGGTCGAAATGCGCATATGTAAGAGGAAGTCCCCCTGCCCGCGGGGGCGCCAAAGGCGCACCCTTGCAAGTCGAATGTTAGCAGTATATTCACTCATAGGCGTCTGGCAGCGTGCGCGGCTGTGTCGGAATCGTAAAATTGAGCTGCGGGACCTATAATGCTCCGAGGTTCGCCGGCAGGGACATCCGAGGATTCGAGCACTCCATGCAGATCGTCGATCTAAGGCAGCTGCATTCGAAGTCCCTGGAGGAGCTCTTCCAGGAAGAAGCGCAGCACTGGTTGGAAGAGCTGCGCTGGGACTACCGCCCGTCGCTCGACCTCGTCCGCAAATTCATCGACTCGCGCGCCCTCGGCGGCTACGCCGCATCGGAAAATGGCCGTCTCACCGGCTACGGCTTTTATGTCCTCGAAGATCACAAAGGCCTGATCGGCGGACTCTACGTCACCCCGCGGCAATCACAAGGCACCGTCACCGAGCGCCTGCTATCCGAAATGCTCGCCACCTTGCGCGCCACTCCGCGCTTGGAACGCATCGAGGCGCAGTTGATGCCCTTCGGCAGCGAACTCGATCCCAATTTTCTGCGCCAGTACTTTCGCTTGCACACGCGGCAGTTCATGCTGCTCGCCCTCGATCAGGCAAAGCTCACCGGCGCCGTGCCGTCTCAGGGCATACGTATCGATCCGTGGAAAGACCGCGCGCTTGAATCCGCCGCGCGCCTGATCCAGCTCGCCTACGCCGATCATGTCGATAGCCAGATCAACGATCAGTACCGCACCGAAGCGGGCAGCCTGAAATTCCTGCGCAACATCGTCCTGCTCCCGGGCTGCGGACGCTTCCTTCCCGAGGCTTCGTTTTTGGCGCGGCCCGCCACCGGCGACAAGCCCATCGGAATGGTTCTCACGTCCACGGTGGCGGAAGGTGTGGGCCACACCACGCAGGTTTGCGTCGCACCCGGCCATCAGCGCCACGGCCTGGGCCGCTTGCTGATGGAACGCTCCATCCAGGCGCTGCGGCAGCGCGGCTACCAGGCTTTATCGCTCACCGTGACTTCCAGCAATCGCGGCGCCGTCGAGCTCTATGAGCGCCTCGGCTTTCGCACCGTCAAGACTTTCTCCGCAGGCGTCTGGCAAGCGTAACGTCAGGTATACGCCGATCATTTCTTCGCGCGCTCTTTCAGCAGCCCTTTCAGCTCGTCCATGAACTCTTTCACGTCCTTGAAATCCAAATAGACGCTGGCGAACCGCACGTACGCCACTTTGTCGAGCTTTTTCAAATGGCTCATCAGCAGCTCGCCGATCTGCGCCGTGGTCCGCTCCCGTTCCGGGGCTTCGCTGACGAACGCCTCCGCCTCATCGACAATCGCTTCGAGCTTGTTCACCGCCACGGGCCTCTTTTCGCATGCTTTCAGCAAGCCCTGCAGGATCTTCTGGCGCTCGAATTTTTCGCGCCGGCCATCTTTTTTGATCACCATGTACGGGATTTCGTCGATGCGCTCGTACGTCGTGAAACGTCGGCTGCATTTCAGGCATTCGCGGCGGCGGCGGACCAAATCGCCCACGCGTGCTTCGCGCGAATCGACCACCTTGTCGTCCAGGTGACCGCAGAAGGGGCACTTCACCGCAGAGGTTCCTTCCGCCGCCGAGCGGCCGTTTCCGTTCTTGAAGCGAACTGCGCGGAAGGCTCAGCCACGGAACCGAATTCTGCGTCGGCCAGCAGTACGGCTTCGCCGGTTTCTTCGCTTTCGCGCGCCATGCGGCGCAACTCGCCCATCGACCAACCCTCCCGGAATAGCAACGGCAGTCCCACGATGCAGCAGCCCGCGAACGCCAGCAGCCACAACACGATCGACGCGACGGCCGCGGGCTCTTTTTCTACCCCGAGCATCAGCGTCAGCGCAACAAACGTGGCCGCCTGCGCCCCTCCGCCGACCGCCGGAAATTGCACCGCCGAACCCACCAGCGTAATCGCCAGCACCAGCACGATTGCCGGCATGCTCAGCGCCCTGAGCGAGCCGGGGAACGCGTATAGCGCGAAAACATACGCAAGCCAGACCAGAATCCAGTGCACCGCGGTGTAAAACGCCAACACGCCCAGATCGCCGGCCGTATGAATGCCGCGCAGACCTTCGCTGAAACCCTCGAGCAGCACCGCCATTTTTTCCCGCCAGCCGTGCCTCCACGATTCATGCTGCAATTTGCGCGCCAGCCACGCCGCGCCATGGTAGCGGAAATAGATCAGGAAACCGACGGCCGCGATGATCGCCACCAGCAGAACGCCGCCCGCCGAACGCGCCACGGTCATCGCCAGATCGCCGCCGTGCGCGCGCAGGTGCCCGTTCTCGAAAAAAAGCAACGCCAGCGCCGCGATGAGCGCCGTCGCCGATATGTCGAAAACGCGCTCGAGCACATACACGCCAAACATTCCCGGCATGGACACGGAATTCTTACGCGCGATCAGCACCGGACGAATCGGCTCGCCCGCCCGCCCCAGCAGAAAAATGCACGCGAAACCCATCACCGTCGCGTTGAAAACGCTCGCAAAGCGCGTCTCGCCGAGTGCACGCGAAAACCGCATCCAGCGCAGCGATCGCACCGCGTAGCACGCGTAGAAAGTGGCGAGCGCAAGGAGCAGCAGTTCCCACTTCGCATGGGCCAGCGACGCGCCCACCGTGGCCCAGCGGAACCCATGCAGCGCGATCGAATTCCGGAATTTGTAGAGGAAAAATGCGAGGGCCAGGAGCGCGAGCAGTAAGACCAAATACGTTCGCGATTTTCGCAGCATCTGCCTCGAACCGTAACAGCCGCCCGCCGGCAGTGTCAAGCGACCGGCCAGTCTTCGGAATTTCGCCCGCCGTACGATCGCCGTGGGACGTTCGCATCCAGAGCGCATGAGTAGCCGCCGCGGCACGCGCGAATCTCGTGTATCATTTCCGCCGCAGATGCGAACTTCCGCGCTCGAATACCTTAACTGTCCAAAGTGCGGCGGCGCGTCGCTCAAGTTGACGGGCGATTCTGCTCCCGCTGAGTCCGACGGCCACATCCTCACCGGCGCGCTTTCCTGCGCGAACTGCGCGGCCAATTTTCCCATCCGCAATGGCGTGCCAATTTTGCTCCCCCCGGACGTCGCCCAGGTCAAACTGGAAACCGCGTCGCGCTTCGCGGAGGAATGGACGCGCTGGAGCGATCTGCGTGATTATTACGATCGCGAATTTTTCGATTGGGTCGCGCCGCTCGGTCCGAAGGATTTCGAAAACCAAGTGGTGCTCGAGGGCGGGTGCGGCAAGGGACGCCACACCGCGATCGTGGCCTCGCGCGGGGCCAAAGCCATCGTCGCTTTGGATCTGGGCGAAAGCGCGTTCGTCGCTTTCGCGCACACGCGGCACTTTCCCAACGCCCACGTGATCATCGGCGATCTGCTGAACCCTCCCGTGCGACCGGTATTCGATTTGGCTTTCTCGGTCGGCGTGCTGCACCATCTGCCCGATCCGGCCGCGGGATTTCGCAGCCTGGCATCGCGCGTCCGCGATGGCGGCCGCGTGGCATTCTGGGTCTATGGCCAGGAAGGCAACGAATGGATCACCCGCTATGTTGATCCGCTGCGCAAAGCGATCACTTCGCGGTTGCCCGCGGCGTTCTTGCGCGCAGCGTGCATTCCCCCGGCGCTGCTTCTTTGGGCGGCGATCAAGCTGTTGTATCGGCCGGATGCCAACGGCCGGGGCCCGGCCAAACTCCCCTACGGCGACTATTTCGCCGCGCAGTATCACTACCCATTCGACGAAATTCACGCCAACGTATTCGACCAGCTGGTGACGCCGGTGGCGTTTTATCTTCGGGAAGACCAGGTGCGCCCGTGGTTCGCGTCCGGGTTTCGCGACGCGATCCTGCGCTCGCATCGCGGCTATAGTTGGACCGGCGTTGCCACCGTCGCTCGCGCCTCAATCCCGGCTGCCCGGCGCGCGAACCAACCGTAGACGATCCGCGGCTTCACTCCCGCGAAGTTGCTCGCTCCAAATCAGCGCAGCGCCGGCTCGCGCGCCAGCGCGTGACGAAGGTAGGCGGCGACATCGGAGACGAAGCGTTGCACGGAGGCTTCGGCGATGCGATGCGCGGCGATGGCATTCATCGCTTTCCCGACGGCGCCGAACGGCGGCTCGTACTCGCCCGAAAAATCAATCTGCGTTTCCGTGGGAGTGAGCGCGTAAACGGAAAGCTCGGCGCGCATCAGCGGAAAAAGCCGCGGCAGGGTGGCCGCTTCCCATTCGAGCTGCACGCGCATTACGGGAGTGGTCATCGCGTCGGCTGTTTTCTCATCGATTTTTCGCACGACGATATTGATATCCGCTTTCACGCCGATGCCGCCCACATCGAAACGCAGCTCCGATGCGACGGAGCGCGCGCGGTCGGCGGCGGCTTTCGTCGCGGACTGGAAAACCGCGCGAGCGTCGTGCTTCAGCGCGTCGCGCACGCGGCTATACGGCTGGTTGACGTAATCATAGCTGCGGATTTCGAGGCTCGCGTTCGTTTTTCGGCCCATACGGCGCTCCTTCCCGGCCAGTTCTCCGCTGGCGTAACCCAATCGTGGCAAACGGCAAGCCTCCCGGATGTGACGTAGCGCACAAGGCGCGGGTGATCGCGCATAGCCGTTTTGTAGAGACCGCATGAACGCGAGCGCCTTTGCGTTTCCTTTCGCCTGGGAAACGATCCAACAACCGCCGGGCAAAACCGCGATACGCGTGGGCTGGTTTTGTGGTACAAGGCAAGGCCAACGCTGGAGGGGCCATGACGGGATTTATCACGGGGAAAACGGTTTCGCTGCTCGCGTTTGGCGCGCTGCTGTTGTTGCTGTCCGCGCCGCTGGCTAGCGTGGCGCGCGCGCAGGACGATCCCTCCGGCGAATGGGCCGTCACCTTTTTTGAGGACCAGCCAGACCGCCTGGCCGGCGCGGAAATGGGCGATTACCTGGGCATGCCCATCAACCCCAACGCGCTGCAGCGGGCACAAAGCTGGAGCGCCGCGCTGGTGGAAACGCCCGAAGACCAGTGCCGCGAGCACGGGTCGGATTACGGCTGGCGCGGACCTTCGAATTTGAGCATCTGGAAGGACGTCGATCTCGCGTCTCAGGAAGTGATCGCCTATCACACGCATCTTTCGGCGTACGAGGCGGAGCAAACCATCTGGATGGACGGCAAGCATCACGAGCCTCCGACGTGGGCGCCGCACACGTGGCAAGGATTTTCGGTGGGCCACTGGGAAGGCGATACGCTGGTGGTGTACACCACGCACCTGAAGGAAAACTGGCTGGGCTTGAACGGGCTGCCGCGCAGCGATCAGGCTGTGGCCACCACGCACATCATGCGGCATGGCGACGTGCTGACCGTCGCGGCCATCACCTACGATCCCGTTTACATGGAGCAACCGCTGATCCGCACCGCCGACTTCACGTATGCGCCGCAGCAGTCGATGGCGACGTGGCCCTGCGAGCCGGTGGATGAGGTAGATCGGCCTGAAAGTAAGGTACCGAGCTACATGCCGGGAAAGAATCCGTATATTCAGGAATTCGCGGCGCGCTACGGAGTGCCGTACGAAGCCACCAAAGGCGGCCCGGAAACCATGTATCCCGAGTAC
>JAGWRH010000457.1 GCA_028876695.1 Acidobacteriota bacterium
ACGGCATCGACGACGGCGTCGTATCGACGGGAGTCGTAGAGCGATTTGATTTGAGCGATATTGTTCGCATCGGAGGGAGGCGGAGATTGGGCCGCAACGCAGCATGGCAGAACGAATAGAAATGCAAGAATGACTCCGAAACCGCGGGATTGAGGCATTCGTTGCAGCAGTCGCGCGGCCCGGCAAACCGGGGAAAAGCAGGAACGCGCGACTGCGTTCAGAATGGCAAATAATGAGCTGCGCGGGATGTCGTCGAGAATGGAAGCCCCTCTGAAATGCGCGGGCGAGACACGGCGAGCGCGGCGGATTAGCGGCGGAGGGGCGGGAGGGCCAAGAGCGTCCAATTGCGAGTGTGGCTCCATTCGGATTCGAACCCCTGGCGCGACAGGCGCTGCATTTTCCGCTGCGCAGGGTCGTTGACGAATAGGAACCCGCGCGCCGAATCTATCCCGACGACAACCACATAGTGTAACGGACCGAGAGGGCCGCTGGCTTGGAGCCCGACAATGAGCGGACGGCCCAGTTGAATGTGATGGGCGAGATCGTCCCAAGTGCCTTGAAAAGCGAAGACGCGATAGCCGGACTGCCGAAAATAGTCTTCCAGTGCCGAGGTGCTAATGCCGCCAAGCTTCGGAGAATAGAGCTGGGCCTGAATTTTGCGCACATCGGGCGGGCCCGGCTGCGCATCTTTTTTCGACCAGTATTTCATGACCATGGCGATGGAGGCGGAGCCGCAGCCTTCGGGAGACTGGGCGACGAATGGAACATCGATCCAGAGCGCGGGCTGCGCCGCGCAAGCGAGCACGGCGATGAACGCGGCCAGTGCAACGAGCGCGGGCGCGGCGCGGCGAGGCATGGGATCAGTGTTTCACAGCGACGATAATCAGGATCAGGGCGGCAACGGCAACCAGGATTACCAACAAGTCGTGGTTGGTAAGAGTCCCGGCGGCGAAATCCTTTTGCGATTTTTGCGAAAGCTGCGCCAGCCGCGCCAATTCTTTGTCGTTCAGCTGCGGAATTGCATCGGTCACCTGGCGATAGTCGATGTGCGCGGATTGCAACGCGTGGCGGGCTTGCGGCAATGCGAACAGCGTTTCGGCCTGCGAGACGTGTTGCCGGCGAAGCGCGGAAGCGGCGGCAACGTCGCGCTGCAGGTTGGCGGAAGAAATCACGTGGTTTTGGGCGAACACGTCCTGGGGAATCACGAGAAGCATCGAAAGCATAAGCATGAACAGCAGATCAATTACGCGCGGGACGAACGTCTTCATGCTTCCTCCAAAGAGAAGTTGAGGCGGGCTGGAGCAACCAGTTTATCGAGGTAAGTCACGAGGAAGCAAGGAAGTATCCTCCAATTTTCGAAGCAGCCCGGCACATTTTTCGCCGGTGGGTCCGCGTGCAAACACACGACTAGCGCCGGCGTGCGAGCCGAACTGGGTCTGCCGTTATGCGGCGACGGCGATGATGATGATTACCGCAGCACCGAGAATGATCCAGAGCAGATCGCGATCGCTCAGGTTGCCCGCTGCAAATTGCTTCTGCGCGCTTTGCGACATCCTGGCGAGCTGCGCCAACTCCTGGTTGTTGAGCTGAGGAACGGCGTTCTTCACCTGGCGGTAATCCATGTGCGCGGATTCGATGGCCTGGCGAGCCCCTGGCATGGCCAGGAAGGCTTGGACTTGTCTGATGTTTTGCTGACGGGCAGCGGAGGCAGCTGAGACATCGCGCTGAAGGTCCGCGGAGGAAACAACGTGGCTGGCGGGCTGGGCGATGGCGTCCTTCGGAATACCGAGGAGGACGGAGGCTAACAGGATGATCAGTAGGGATTGAATCGTGCGGATGGCGAGCTTGCTCATTCTTCCTCCAAGAGGGATCGGAACGTGAATGGGCTTGGGAGTTCAGTATAGCAGGGCATGGCCGGATTCTGCGTTCCAGGGCCGGGGAACCTGCGAGCCGATCTGCAATCAGCCGAGATTCGGGGGTACATCGAGGCGGACGGCGATGCCTTCAAGGCCGGCAGCCGGGGCGGGATAGCGCTTCATGACGAGCGGATCGTGGCCGGGGACGACGTGGCCGGGCGAATCCGCGAGGCGAAGCAGCAGATCGAAGCCCTCGAGCATTTCGGCGACATTGTAAACGACGGGAAACGGGCGGCGCTTTTCGAAATTGTCGTAGAGATGGGAAGCATCGGAAGCGAGCACGACCCAGCCGCGACGCGTCCAGACGCGGGCGCTTTGCAGGCCGGCGGAATGCCCGCCGACGCGATGGATCGTGAGGCCTGGAGCAAGTTCGTAATCGCCGTCGTGGAAAACGGCCCGTTCCGAGTACACATGGCGGACCATTTGGAGGACGTTTTCGAGGTCAAAAGGAGCGCGGAGTTCGCGGTGGCACATTAAACGGCCGGTGGCGAAGGCCATTTCGCGGTCCTGCAGATGAAAGCGAGCGGCGGGGAAGCGGTCGAGATTACCGGCATGATCGTAATGCAGGTGCGTAACAACCACGTCAGCGACGCGATCGGGATCGACGCCAAGCAGACGCAGGGAATCGACGGGATGGCGAATCCATTCGCGGCGGCGGCGATGGGCGGCTTCGTTCGCGAAGCCGGTGTCGAAGACGAAAGTGGAATCGCCGCGGCGCGCGAGCCAGACGAAGTAGTCCAGATCGGAGGCGAATTCGTGCGGATCGGCGGAAATGAAATTTTCCCGCGGATGGCGATTGCCGAGATGACCGTAGCGAATGGCGAACAGCTCAAACGGTTCGGTGAGCACGCGAGCCTCTTGGCGAGGAAATTGCATTGGGCGGCATAGAATGAACTATCGTGCAAGGAACGTCAATTGTGAGGAGCCGAGCAAAAGGAGCATAATGCGAGGTCGTCCGCGGACGAACGGCAAGTTGAGGTGAAAGGAGCGAAATGGCGGAGCCGAGTCTGGGGATTATAGGCGTGGGAAAAATGGGCGGGCGGATGGCGCGCCGGCTGATCGATGCGGGTTACCGGCTGACGATTTACGACACCGCGGAATCGACGACAGAGCCGCTGGTGAAGCTCGGCGCGACGCGAGCGGATTCGCCCGCCGCTGTGGCTTCGGCGGCAGAAGTCGTTTTCGCGAGCGTGCCGACGCCGCCGATCGTCCACGCCGTGGCGCTGGGGCCAAAGGGAGTGGTCGAAGGCAAGAAAGCGAAGATTTTCATCGATACGTCCACGACCGGAGCAACCGTGGCGAAGCAAGTGGCGGAGGGATTGGCGACCAAGGGAATCACGGCCGTGGATGCGCCGGTGAGCGGAGGAATCAAAGGAGCGGAAAAAGGGACATTGGCGGTAATGGTGTCGTGCCCTGAGAGAGTGCTGGCGACGGTAAAGCCCGTGCTGGAAGTGCTGGGGAAGATTTTCGTGGTCGGCACGCAAGCCGGGCAAGGGCAGACGATGAAGCTGCTGAACAACTTGCTCTCGGCCACGGCGATGGCGATTACGTCCGAAGCGATGGC
>JAGWRH010000033.1 GCA_028876695.1 Acidobacteriota bacterium
CTCAAGTGAATCGAGACGTTTCGCTCGGCATTCGCGGCTTCATCTGGATGCGTACTTTGATGTTCACAACGTTCGATTTTAGGTAGACCTGGAGTGAGTACTATCGTCCATATGTCATAGAGATGACTGTACCTACTATTGGTGGGTTTCCCGACCCTCATCCGCTACGCGCGCCAGCAAGAATGAGGCATTCAGGAGTTCGCAAGTTCTATCACTACAGCCGCTTACAGCAAGAAACAGTCACTGCGAATGAGAGGACCACGGACAGACACGTAGGCGACAGCTCGGGACTTCGCGCTCTGACGACCGGCGCGTTCGCTCGCGAGCGCAGCGCACAGGTACGACGCTGCATCGAGCGCGATCTTACGGCTGGGGACGCGGACGAGTTCGCAGCCTTGTTCGAGTCGCAAGCGGTGATTGCGGGTGGGATTTTTATTGTAATGAACCACGCAGTGAACTAATATCCGCTCACCCTTCCAGAACTCCAAGCTGCAGAGGTGTCTCATGGAGAGCATGCAGCCGTTGCGGAGCTCTGCCACCCGGGCAATCATCGTAGAAGCCAGCCTGCTGAATTGCGAATTGCTGGAAGTTGCTTTCCGGCGCAAAGCCCGAGCTGTAACCGTGGTTGCGACGACGTGCAAATCGGATCAAGCGCTCGGGTTGATCGAGAAGCACAAACCCGACGTGGCGTTGATCAGCGCGCAGCTTGATGGCGGCCGACGCGATGGGTGGCGCGAGTTGCTGACAGAGTTGCGCTCGGTGCAGTCGCCGCCAAGGGCAGTCGTGCTATTGGCATCACGCGAACGCGAGCTCGTGATCGACGCGTTCCGCTGCGGAGCACATGGCGTGGCGTTCCGCGACGAGGGCATCGAGATTCTTGGCCGTTGCATCCGCGCCGTCCACCGGGGACAAGTTTGGGCCAGTAGCGAACAGCTGGGTTACCTTCTGGAGGCGTTTAGCCGCTCCATGCCGGCACATTTCCGGGAAGAGGCGCGGCTCGACATTCTCTCGAAGCGGCAGAAGCAGGTCGTCCGGCTCGTAGCCGAGGGCTTAACAAACCGGGACATAGCAGCACAACTGCGATTGAGCGAGCATACGGTCCGGAACTACCTTTTCGAGATCTTTAACAGGACCGGGGTCTCGACACGGGTGGAGCTGGTCCGCTATTACTTGCATGACCTGCAGAACCAACGGGATGCGGCCGACTAAACGAAAGCAACGCCCCGGGGGGTTACTCCCGAAGTGGTGCCCGGGGTGGGGGTCGAACCCACACGTCCTGTGAAGGACAGGGGATTTTAAGTCCCCCGCGTATGCCATTCCGCCACCCGGGCCTAGTACCAGCTAAGTCTAACTTACTGAGCCATTTGCTGCAAAGAACGCGGTTCTTCAACTACAAGCCGCACGGCCTCGGTGTCGGTAGTGGTGTCGGTTTGCCCGGCTGTCTGGGCGTCCAAACGCTCGACAGCCGCCAGCGTGTGTTTCGGCGCAAGGTGCGAGTAGCGAACCGTCATGGCGATAGTCTTGTGACCCATTAGCTCCTGAACCGTCCGCAAGTCTACTCCGGCCATGGTCAGCCGGGAAGCGAACGTGTGCCGCAGATCGTGCCAGTGGAAGTCGGCAATCTTGGCCTTGCTGACAACAGGCTCGAACCACAGGCGCGGCCCCGGCGCTCCGCCACACACGAAACCTGTCCCGCTCGTTCGCTCGCGCAGACTTTCGAGCGCGCGAATCGCGGACTGATTCAGCGGAACGTGACGCGCGGAACCGTGTTTGCTGCGACGGATGGTCAGAACACGTTGCGCGAAGGAAACATCGGCCCAGGTCAGCCCGTATTGTTCGCTTAGGCGCATCCCGGTATGGAGCGCGAGCTCAAATTCCGGCAGACGCTCGGGGCAGTCGGCTTCGATTGCCTTCCGAAGCGCCGTTTCTTCATCGGCGGAGAGGAACCGCACGCGCGCGTTGTTTTCGAGGCGGTGTTTCACCAGTCGGGCCGGATTCTCTTTCACCTTGCCAGCGCGAATCGCAAGCCGATAGGTCAGGCTCAGGAGAGCGCGCATACGGTTGCACGTCGCGGGCGACCATTCCTGTTGGGCGAAGCGCCGCTCAACGTCCTGGGCGGTGATCGCTTCGGCTGAATATTCGCGGAACCAAGCGAGCAAAGTTTCCATGCGTCCGGCGTCGTGTCGATAGTCGCGCTTGTGCTGCTTCGAGTACGCCAGCGCGTCGCGGGCAATATCAGCAAACGTCACAGTGGCACGGCGGAGCTTTTCGGGGAGCTTCTTGCCGGTGAGAGCTTCCATCTTGCGCTTGCGGTATAGGTCAATCGCCGCACCTTTCGTGCCTGCCTTCTCGCGCCGATAACGGCCCTGGGCGTCCGTGTAGCGAATCCACCAAACGCCAGAACCGGGAAGCTTCTCGAACACACCGCGTGCCTTCGGGTTTCGCTCGCGAGTGCGCCTCGAACTGGGAGCGTCAATCTTCAGCGGCAGAGACTCAGTTTGCATTGGTGTTTCCTTTTGTCGGCGGCAACGGGGTGCATGGTTGAACCTGGAACAGTCCGATCGGATCATTTGGGGGGCATTCTTGTGCGTCTGGGTTTGGTCTAACTTGCACCTGCGCGAAAACCTCGCCCCTCGAAGAACCCGCCAGCGTCCAGACTCGCCCCGTTTGCTTATCTAGAAGAGCCGTTCCGTGGAGGTCGCCGTTGTAAATGTCATGCAATTCGTACCGATCTAGTAGGACGGTGGGCTTTACCGGCTGCGATCTGCTCTTTTGATTAAATCCGCTGCAACCGCAAAGTGTGAGCGTGCCTGCTGCCAGAAAACAGATGACTCGCATCGCTGTCATGCCTTCTCCCTTCGTGGTCTGCCGCCCTTCTTGCCGTTCTCGCGCGCAATCTTTCGAATGCGCTCGATACCGAGCCGTTCGACGCGCGCCGCGTAACTGCGCTTCCCAAGCCAACTTGTGAACTGCTTTAATTCGGTTCGGTTCATGTGATTATCCTAAACTGTTTCGGTTTATTAGGCAAGGCTCTTGTGCTACACTTCGCGCGATGCGGCTAGGCCGTAGCAGATCACTACAGCCAATGGGGATGGTTCCCTTACCGTCCCCGCCGCTCGCTAAAGGGGGCGGGCATGGCGAAACGCACGAAGCGCGCGAGACCAGATTATCTGGTGAGCCCCACTGAAACCGTCAAGGGCGGCCTCGCTATACCTCCCCGGTTGCGCGAAGAAGCCGCTAAGCTGGAAACCAACAACGATTACGAGCGCGCGCGACAGTCCATTCTGAACTTAACAGGCACGTTCTCCCGAGCGCTTCTGGGCGAACGGCGCGTCATGCCGCTCGGCTACGTCGAGCCTGACCTGCTCACAATTTTGGTCTGCTCAGTCCTTCATCGCACACCCGCCAAAAGGCAGCTGAGGGAAACGGCAGCTTTGCGCTTCGCCCGAATGAACTGGAGGGCCCTGGACAGTTTGCCGGAAAGGATAGAGAACATCGCTTCCGAAATAGAGCACATCAACCGAGGGCCCCTTGCTCCAGAAAGGCAGAGCGGTCTAGGACCTGCGGCACGGAACTTCCACGAAGTGCCAGGCCTGATGCGCATGTGGGCGAAAGGCTTACGCGAACGAATCCAAAAGTTTCCTTTCTACCATCGCCAGGGAGCCCTGCCCCTCGATTGGCTTCAATCTCTCGTGAATGAAGCCACTGGGGAACCGCACCACAAACTCGCCTCTGACCTGCTCAGTGCCGCGCAAATCGCGCTTGGCAAACCTGTCACTTTTGATGAAGTCACGCTTGCGCAATACTGGTCGCGCCGCGAGCCGGACCGTCGAATTACAGTTTCGTTCTCCTAATACCCCAACTGCGGCATAGCATTTCCGCCCCACAAAAAGTGTCGGAACCGCGATGGTGCCCGCGCTCGGCCCTGCATATGCTTGCTGCGTGATTACACAAAACAGGCTCGCCGTCAGCGTTCGCGAGGCAGCGGCGATGCTCAGCATTTCGCCTCGTAGTGTTCAGAATTTTCTCCGGCTCAAAGTTCTTCCCGGGCGAAAAATCGGCCGTAGAACCGTAATTCCGTTCCATGCCTTGGAAAGTTTCTTGCGCCGCGATCATGCTTCGCCATCACCGTGCAAACGTGCAAACGGAGACGACGCTCCAGCGGCAGAAATTCACGCTTGAAACAAATTTGGGCCGGGCTGACAGCGGCACAGCAGTGAAAAAGCTTTTGTATGGGAGGGCGAGCGGCAGGTCCGCCACCCTCTCCGTTGGCGGTAAGTGACGTTGACATCATCGGTCGCGGATGCGGCAACCACGATCCGGCGAGCTCCTCTTGCTGAGACCCGGCTGACAGTGCTCCGCACCATCGGATCTTAAGACGCGATTCGGTGACACGCCCGCTTTCTGCGGCGCGAACGTTCGAGGGGCCACGTATAAAATACCGGACCGGGCGCGAAAGCGCCTACACCGTCCTTCGAGAAAAAGTCCGAAGCGAAGCGACCGAACGACCGGGCGTTTCTCAATTTGGAACCCATGCGGTAAGGGTTCCTATGCTCGCTCTCTCACTCCCAAGCGTTTCTCAGATTCCAAAGCGGGATCGAGGCCAGCGAAATTCCTCTACTTGTCAGTTTACGCAACATAAGACGATTGCCGCAGCGAGGCATAGGGTCAGGGTGTATCGTCGGATCAAAAGTGGAGGCCAAATGAAACTATTACTGGCACTGTTGGTCGCAGCACTCGTCGCTGCTTTTGGCGTTCCCTCACTCCATTCGCAATCCGGCGACGCCGCTAACGTTCTTCCGTGGGCAGGAGATGGGAACAACTTCCTCAGCCATTGCGATGAGACGGACGCCTTATTTCCTACGTCCAAAATGGCACGCGTAAATGCGCTGATTCCGTGCGATTCTTGGATCACTGGATTGGCGGAAGGAATCATCCTTACACAGAAAACCGATGTTGATCCTTTGCGGTCCAAGGTTGGCCTACTGTCTCCAGAAGCCAAAAAGCTGCTAGAGGCTAACCAGGAAGCGGCCGCACGTATCGCCACTCAACTAGAAGCAATGGGAGCGGAAAAAGTATCCACCCCTGATTCCGATATGTGCCTATCGCCGTCAATTCCAGTCGATCAACTGAGGCGTGTCATCATCAAGTGGATGAAAGATAATCCGAAACTGTTGAATCAGAATCCGGCAGAGTTGGCGTTCGCTGCGCTGAGGAATACCTATCCCTGTCCTGACGGCGTGACGCTGAACGATTGGACCGGAAAGCATTAGATCATCAGCTAGCGATGAGCCAATGACCTGCGCCTAGGCATAGCTCGGCGGAAACCGTCTTGGGGTTCCGTGCCCGGCATCCAAACCGCGCGAAAGTAATTCTTTTTGTTGCTGTGGTCAGTTTTCTCACTCGCGCACGCGAGAAGCACCGGGTCTGCCTAGGCGACTAGGCGGAAGTGTCGTCAGAAATGCCCGCAATAGCGTTCTGGGGCACGTAGAGCGTTCGTTCTAACCCGCGCCGTGTGTCTAACCGAGACATCTGGCTAAGCTTCTCTTTCACGTGGCTAAGCCTCACTCTGACAAAATCTGGTCGGTCTCTGGTGTCGGTTGTGGTGTCGGTTGGGTTTTCGTTTTGCTTCGCTCTGGTGCGTGACACTGCGTAGGGCTAGTGGAAGAAAAGGCCATGAACACAGGCGATTGTCGCTGTTATGCGGTGTGCTGCGTTTTGGTGCAAAGTGCCCAAGATGGATTTTAAGTCCCCCGCGTATGCCATTCCGCCACCCGGGCACGGGTCAGATAAACGATATCATGGACTCCATGCGCGCCGGCATGAGGTGAGCTGGCGAATGCAACGCGGCGCGCATTCGGTGTATGATTCGCGGCGATGACCACGAGTGGAAAAAATCTGAAGCGGCCGATTACGCACTGGATCGGCGAAGGCGGCGGATGGCTGCTGCGGCACGTCGTCGGCGGATTGGCCGCCACCGGATTGACGCCGAACACCTTTACGTTTCTGGGCTTGTTCGTAAACGCAATGGGCGCGGCGCTTTTCGCACTGGGACGGTTTCGCGACGCCGCGATTGTGCTGTTCATCGCCGGATTCCTTGACATGGCGGATGGGCAGGTGGCGCGGCGGGTGGGGCGGGTTACCGCCGTGGGCGCGTTTCTTGATTCCACGCTCGACCGCTACTCCGACCTGGCGCTGTATATGGGGCTGGTGGTCTATTACACGTGGATCGGGCGCCCGTTCTACATGGCGCTGGCGGCGGTGGCGATGGCCAGTTCGTTCATGGTGAGCTACGCGCGCGCGGGAGCCGAGTCGCTGATTCCATCGTGCAAAGTTGGATTCATGGAGCGGCCGGAGCGGCTCGTGCTGTTGATACTGGGTGGCGCGTTCAACCGCATGGCACAGGTATTGTGGGTGATCGCGACGATTTCCACGCTGACTGTCATACACCGCGTTGCGTACACCTGGCGCGAACTGCGCGCCGGGCATGCGTTGCCGAACGCGGGCGCTTCCTCCGCGCCCTGATTGGCGCGCTAATTCCGGAGCCGGCCGCCTTGCGGCGACGTCGATATCGCTAGCGCGGAATTTCCCTAAGTTAATTGTCGCCGAGCGTGCGCATGCGAGCAGAACGGCGGGGTCGGGGCGGCAACGGCGGCACGAGAGATTCTTCGCTTCGCTCAGATTGACAGCCCTTTTTCCCGGCGCGCAGGCAAGGAGAAATTTCGGTCACGCAGCGGGCGCGGTACCGGCGCTATCGTTGGCGCGCATCGACTGTTCAACTGGAGCGGAAACGATTTCTTGGACACGCCGGCGGAGGGCATCGACATCGGAGCGGGCGATTTGCGCGGTGTCGATCGTGTCGTGCAAATAAATGGTGATTTTGCCCGGATGCAGCATCCAGTGGCCGGTGCGGAAGAATTCGTAGGAACCGACGATGCTCATCGGCACGATGGGGACGCCAGCCTTCTGTGCGATGGTGAAAATTCCTTTCTTGAAGGTTTGCACGCGGCCGGTGCGCGTGCGCGAGCCTTCGGCAAAGGCGATCAGGCTAGTACCGGACGCGAGCGCGGCGCGGGCGCGGCCGGCCATGATCTGCAGGCCTTCGCGGCCGGGGACGTCGGGAACCGGGACGTTGCCGAAGCGGCCCATCAGCCAGCCGTATACGGGAATCTGGAAGTGCGATTCGAGTTCGAAGCCGCGCACGAATTGCGGAATCGCGGAATAGATGACGAACGGATCAAAAATATTTACGTGGTTAGAAATAAATATGCTGGTGCGCGATGGATCGAAGCCCGGAGAGCAGCGCACCTCGAAGCGGACTCCGGCAAGGCGCAAAATATTGCGGCAAAAGCCGCGCTGCAGCCGATCGGTTTTGCGCGGGTCCACGACCGCGCCGACGGCAAGCACCAGCAAGCAAACCACCAGGAAATGAATCCAGGTAACGGTCCAAAGCGCGAGCGACCGCGTAACCAGCCACACGCGATGCGGGCGCGAGTTCATCGGCGCGTTCATGCGCGTCATACCGCGACGTCCAGCGCACCAGGAAGAATTTCAAGCGAGCGGCAATGGAGGGCGAGGATTTCGCCGTCGATCATGGCGTTCACGGGGCCCTGGAGGTCGAGTTCGACCCGACTAGCTGCGGCGCGCGAGGCGAGGCGATGCTCAACGTGCGTGCCGGAGAAGAGGCGCGGAAACAGCCAAAGCAGCCGAAGGCGGCCGATGGGACTCCAGCGGACGTATTCGATTTTGGCGTCGGCCGCGTCGGCGTGCGGAGCGATCATCATTTTTCCGCCGGTGAACTTGCTGTTGCTGAAAGTCAGGAACAGGCACTGGCGGCGGTCCCAGTCGAGCGCCGCGTCCAGGCGATGAGCGAAGGCGAGATGGCGCAAGCGGAGCAGCTCAACGAACACTCCCAGGATGTAGCCGAGCTCGCCCCAGCGCTTGAACCGCCGGTTGGTGAGCGCGCCCACCTCAGCAGGGAAGCCGAAGCTGAGCAGATTCATGAAATAGATCGCGCCATCGCTTCCGCCGAGACGAATGGAAGGATCGCGCTGGCCGGTGGCGGAGGGCGTTCCGCTATACCGGAGACGAATCACGTCGCAGGGGCGATGGCGGCCTTCGCGCAGAGCTTCCATGGAGTGCTCGATGCCATTGGCGGTGAAGTCGCGCAGGAACGAATTGCCCGTGCCAAGGGGGAGAAATCCCAAAGTAGCCCGGCCCCGCGTGAGCGATTCGGGGAACAGGCCGTTAATAATTTCGAAGGCCGTGCCGTCTCCACCGATGGCGAGGAATTTGCGGTAACCATCGGCATAGGCCTGGCGCGCGAGCTCGGTGGCTTCGCCGGGAAGCGAAGTGCGCGTTACCTGAATGCCAACGCCGTAGCGCTGCAGGCGATCAATGGCGCCGGGCGCGAGTTTGCCACAGCGGCCGCCGCCCGCCGCGGGGTTAATGATCGCGAAGAAGCGATCGGTGATGGGAGTCGAAGAAGTTTTCATTTGAGCGGAGCTCGATGCGATCGAGGGCTCACAAGTACACCACATGATGGCGTCCGCGCGCGCCGCGAATCCGTTCGGCCAAGTCGAGCCGCTTGATTTTCATGGACGCGGTGCGCGGGAAATCGCAATCCCAGACGAGATAGCCGCTGACGCGCTTGTAATTTATAAGCCGGCGATTATGCGCGTCGATATCGGCGGCGACTTCGGAGGCCAGCACGGGGCCGGAGTCCATTTCGACGGCGATTTGCCGCGCAGGCGACGCAGCGGAGGATTCGGCGGCGGATGTGGAGCCGGCAGGCGCCGCCGAGCTTTCGCCAGGCGCGTCAGATTGGATTTGCGGTTTCGCCTCCGGATGGACCACGAGAATGAGTTGCTCGCCGGTCATGGTGCGTTCGGGCCAGAGATAGTTCGCGGCAAAGACGCAAAATTCCTTCACCGCGAGTCCTTCGAAGGCCGCTTCGATATCCTCGGGATAGACGTTTTTGCCTTCCTCGGTGACGATCATGTTTTTTTTGCGGCCGAGCAGCTGCAGGTGGCCGGTCTTATCAACGCGGCCCAGATCGCCGGTGCGCAGCCAGCCATCGACGATGGTTTCGGCGGTCATTTCCGGATCGTCGAGATAATGCGACATGACTGTGCTGCCGCGAACGGCGACTTCGCCGACACCTTCGTCGTCGGGATCGAGAATATTCACTTCAATTCCCGGGAGCGGCTTACCGACGGTATCGGGGCGGAAGGGGTTGAAATCGTTCAAGGTGATGACGGTGCCGGCTTCCGTGCAGCCGTAGCCGTTGCCGACGGGAATGCCGAGGTCGTAGAAGAATTGCAGGGTGGCAGGCTCCGTGAAAGCGCCGCCGACGAACAGCGCGCGAAGTTCGCCGCCGAATCCTTTGTGAACTTGAGCGAGCAGCTGGCGGCTGAGTTTCAGCCTGGGCTTGCGACGGGTGAAGAGCCGATTGATGGCGATGAGCGCGCGGAGCACGCGGCGGCGGCCACCGGGCAGCTCGTCAAAGCGCTGGCGCAGGCCGCGTTCGAGGGTTTTCAGCAGCACGGGCACGACGGTCATATAGGCGATCTTGTAACGCGTGAACGCGTCGCGAATATATTCGGGGCGCAGCGTGCGCAGGTGAACGACGGTGGCGCCGCAGGTGAACGGGCCGATGAAGCCGACCATAAAGTCGATGGCGTGATTGGTGGGAAGAATGCTCAGGTAATGCGTGCCGGGGGAAAACGGGAAGAGCGCGGTGAGCGCGCGGCACTGCTCGAGATAATTTTCATGCGTGAGGACGCATCCCTTGGGGCGCCCGCCGGTGCCGGAGGAATAGACGATGCATGCCGGGTCGCGACGCTTGCGGGGAACGAAGATCGGCAAGCGCGAGTCGCGGAAATTTTCCCATCGTTTCGCGCCCACCAAATCGGCTCCGGCGGGCGCTTCGGCGACGAGCACGAGGCGCGCGGCGAGCGATTTGAAATTTCCGGCCTGCGTGATGGCGCGCCACAGATGATATTCGACGACAAGCACCTCGGCTTTGGAGTGCGCGAGCAGCTGGAGTTGCTCGGCGGCGGAGAGCTTGTAATCGAGCGGGACGAGCACGCCGCCGGCGTACAAAATGGCGTACGCGGAAATCAGCCATTTGGACTGGTTGGTCATGACGATCGCGGCGCGGGAATCGCGCTGGAAACCGGCGTTTTGCAGGGCGCGCGCGAGCGGCAGAGCCGCCTGCTTGAATTGGCGGTAGGTGAACCGCGCATTTTCGCGGTCGCGGTCGGCCTCGATCAAGCAGACTTCGTCGGGCCATCGCTCCAGCGCGGCGCGCAAGGCTTCGCCCAGGGAATTGTATTGGCGCAGATCGAGCATCAGAAGGCGGCCTGTGCGGGAAGCGGGACAGGAATCAAAGAAGATACCTCGTCACGCGCTCGCGCAGCAACCGGGAACTGGAATTTATCAGAAATCGGGCGGATTTGGTCCATGTGGAAGGCGCGGGGGCTCGCGGCTAGAGGCGCGACTGGATACGCTCCGCGAGGGTGCGGAAATCGGTGA
>JAGWRH010000034.1 GCA_028876695.1 Acidobacteriota bacterium
GGCGATCGCTGCGGATCGAATTCGATCTTCAGGTTACCGGCATTCGAAAACCAGACGACCTGATCGCCCGGGTCGACGGCTATCACCTCCGGCACCACCCCTACCATCACGATTTTCTCCGCCACTCGCTGTACCCAGCCTCTCTTGAAATAAGAATTCGCGTCGCGCTAGGCAATTCCTCCCACGGCGCCAACAATGTGCCGGGCAGAAATGCCGAACGCGTCCACCAATTCGTCCGGCTTGCCGGAATGGGGCATTTCGCGTACGGCGAGCATGCGGTATTTGGATAGATTCGCACCCGCGGCGGCGAGAGCCGCGAGGACCGCTTCTCCAATTCCGCCCTCGGGCCAGTGGTCTTCCACGGTGACGAGCCTTCCCCCGGTAGTCGCGATCTGCTCCGCGAGCGTCTTGCCGTCGAGGGGCTTGACGCAGTACAGATCGATGACGCGAATATTCGTGCCCCTGGCCTTCAACTCGTCGGCGGCTTGGAGGGCTTCATGGAGGGTGATTCCCGCGCCGATGACAGTGACACGGTCCTGCGCGCTTTGGCGCAGCACCTTAAAGCCTGGTATGGGGAAATTTTCCTTGTTGGAATAGAGGAGCGGCGTTTTGGGGCGTGAGGTGCGAAGGTAATTGATTCCCGGGCGACGGGCCATTGCTTCTGTCAAGCGCTCGGCGGATACGGCGTCGCTGGGATAGAGCACCGTGGACGAGTGGACGGCGCGAAACATGGCGATATCTTCGAGCGCCATCTGAGAAGGTCCGTCTTCGCCAATGGATACGCCACAGTGCGAGCCGCAAAGGTTAATATTGGCGCGGCTGATGGCGGCCATGCGCACGTTGTCGTAGGCACGCGAGAGGAAACACGCGAACGTGTCCAGGAAAGGCACTTTGCCGCGAGCCTGCAGGCCCACGCCGAGGCTGATCAGATTCTGTTCAGCAATGTAGCCCTGGTAGAAGCGGTCGGGAAATGCATCGCCGAAAATTTCGGAGAACGTGGAGTTCTTCACGTCGCCGGAGGCGGCTACTACGTGAGGATTCACGGCGCCGATGCGCTTGAGCGCCGCGCCAAAGGCTTCGCGCGTGGCCACCGGCTTTGACGGGTTGTAATCCGGCGCAGCGGGCGCCGGGAAATCGGGCGGTTTGGGCAGGGAAGCGCGTTCGTAGGATTTACCCGGATCGGGTGGAAGCTGGATGGCCGGGCCGATTTCGGCAATGGCTTTGGAAAGTTCGTCCTTCGGAATCGGTTTGCCGTGCCAGTGCTCTTTCCCGGCGAGGAAATCGACGCCGTGGCCTTTTACCGTGCGCGCCAGGATGGCCTGTGGCTTGCTTTTCGTCGCTTTGGCGCGATCGAGAGCGGCGAGGATAGTCGGAACGTCGTGTCCATCGATCACTTCCGCGGCGAATCCGTTGGACTCGAATTTGCGCCGGTAAACGTCCATATCGTGCTGGTACATGGTGGGCGCGCTCTGGCCGAGGGCGTTCACGTCCGCGAGGACGGTGAGGTTATCGAGCTGATAGTGGCCGGCGAATTCCGCCGCTTCCCAGATCTGTCCTTCGGCCATTTCGCCATCGCCCAGCAGGACGTACACGCGGGTGGGACTTTTATCCAGGCGCGCGCCGATGGCGAGTCCAGCGCCGACCGAAAGGCCTTGCCCGAGGGAGCCGGTGGCGGCATCGACCCCGGGAATGCGCGGAGTGGGATGGCCTTCCAATTCGCTCGAGAATTGGCGGAGCGTCATCACGCGCGATTCGGGGAAAACGCCCGCTTCGGCCAGCGCGGAATAGAGCACTGGCGCGGCGTGTCCCTTCGAAAGCACGAACCGATCGCCCTGATTTGAGTTCGGCTGTTTGGGGTCGAACTTCATGGCGTAGAAAAACACGCCAGCCATTAATTCCGCGGCGGACATGCACGAAGTGGGGTGACCCGAACCCGCGGCCGTGGTGGACATCATGGAAAGAATGCTTAAGCGCCGAGCCTTTTCCTTGATTGCTTCGACGGTGGATGCGGGAGGTACGGTTTGAGGGGTAGCGCTCATTACAGCTCCTTTGAAGTATCGCTCGGCAGACGGCGCGCGAAGAAGGCCTCGCTCGCAAGCCGCCATCTTACCGCGTCCGGCGGAAATAGGGTAATCGGGCTCCTCTCGTATCTCGGACGAGCGTTTGCCGCTCCGGCTAAGGAGAGCAAAGTAGGCAGTTTCTATTCTGCATTGCCCGCCGGAACGCGTTAGGTTGCCCTTCAGCCAGGATATCAGTTAAACTAGTTGTAGACTAGTCTTAGGAGGATTATTGATGTCGCGTCCCAGGAACACCGTTGGAGCTTACGAGGCAAAGACGCGTTTATCCGAGTTGCTGGAAGAAGTGGAACAGGGACGGGAGATCACCATAACAAAACACGGGGCAGCTGTAGCGCGGTTAGTCCCCGTCAAGAAAAAAACAAGCGAGCAGGAGCGGCGCGCAGCCATTGAGCGGATCCAAAGCCTTGCGGGTGGCTTGTCCCTAGGCGGATTAAAGATCAAGGACTTGATTGCTGAAGGTCGCCGATGAGCGCGGCGTTTGTGGTGGATTGTTCGGTGGCGATGACGTGGTTGTTCAGCGACGAGGCTACGCCGAAGACTGCGGCGTTGCTAAAGCGATTAGCCAGCGAGACTGCCCTAGTGCCGGCGTGGTGGTTCGTAGAAATCACGAACGTCCTGGCGCTCGCGGAGCGTAAGCGGCGAATTGCGCCGGTCCATTCCGACGCCTTTATTGCCGACCTGAGCACGCTCGGAATCGAACGGGATGATGACGCGCCCGATCGAGCCTTTTCCAATCTGCTGCTTCTTTGCCGCACGCATCAGTTAACCAGCTACGATGCGATCTACCTCGACTTGGCTATTCGCCGCAATTTACCGTTGGCTACATTGGACGACGATCTACGGCGAGCCGCAAGGAAACTTGGGGTCTGCCTGCTTACGTAGTGAGCCGCATTAGTTAAACGGCTGAAAAATACCCGCGGCGCAACTCGGCGGAGGGATATCAAAAGGTCGTGGTGAGGCGCAGCGAGTAACTGCGGGAGGGGCCGATGGCGTTGCCGGAAAACA
>JAGWRH010000035.1 GCA_028876695.1 Acidobacteriota bacterium
AACCATGAAGAACGATCCGCAACTGCGTCTTTTGATCGTCGACGATGAGCAGAGCATCCGGCGGTTGTGCGTGACCGTCGGCCACGGGCTGGATTTTATGTGCAGCGAAGCCGAGACGGCCGAAGCGGCGCTGGCCACGGTGGAAACCGCTCCACCCGATCTCGTAGTCACCGATTTGAAGCTTCCGGCGCAGTCCGGAACGGACCTACTGCGCAAGATGAAGGAACTATTGCCCCGGACGGAAATCGTAATCATGACCGGCCACGGATCGATCGAATCGGCCGTGGAAACCATGCGCGAGGGCGCGTACGACTATATCGAGAAGCCGTTCCGAGTGGAGCGGCTGCGGCAGTTGCTGCAACGGATGGCGGAAAAGGTGCGGCTGGTGCATGAGAATCAATTTCTGCGCGAGCGGGTGAATGCGGACGCGGAACTCGACGGGATCATCGGCACGTCGGCAAAGATTCAGGAAGTTCTGCGAATGGTTTCGCGGCTCAAGGACACAGGCACGCCGGTGCTGATCACCGGCGAAAGCGGCACCGGAAAAGAGCTGGTGGCGCGAGCCATCCATTTTCGGGGGCCGCTGGCGAGAATGCCGTTCGTGGCGGTGGATTGCGGCGCGTTGGTTCCCACGCTGATGGAAAGCGAGCTTTTTGGGCACGAAAAGGGCGCCTTCACCGGCGCTTTGCGCGCGAAGCCGGGGCTTTTCCAGGCGGCCAACGGCGGCACGATCTTTCTCGACGAGATCGGCGAGCTTCCGTTTGAGATGCAAGCGAAACTGCTGCGCGTGCTGCAGGAAAAAGAGATCCGGCCGGTCGGCAGCAACGAAAGGGTCGCGGTCGAAACGCGGGTGATCGCGGCGACCAACCGCGATCTGGAAGCCGCGTATCGCGCGGGATCGTTTCGCAAGGACCTATTTTTCCGGCTGAACGTAGTCACGGTCCACTTGCCGAGCTTGCGCGAACGCCGCTCCGACATTCCGCAACTGGCGCACTGCTTTCTGGACCGCTACGCGCCGGGCGAGAACGTGCAGATCGATCCGGCGGTAATGAAGAGCTTCCTGCAATACGATTGGCCGGGAAACGTGCGCGAGCTGGAGAACTGCATCGCGCGCGCCGTGGCGCTGGGCGATCACCGCACGATTCAGAGTTCCGATCTTCCCGCGGCCATACTGAGCGCGCAGAATTCCGGCGGGTCGAAAGAAACGGCGGCGGAGCTTTCCGTCACCGCCTTGGCCGATCTGGAACGGATGACGATTCTCCGTGTCTTCGAGCAGGCGGGAGGCGACAAAGCCATCGCCGGAAAAATGCTGGGCATCAGCCGTGCGACGCTATACAGGCGCCTCAAGCGATACAACATCCCGCTTCGTTCAACCCACGTGAACCTGGTGGAAAGCTCCAACTGATTTATTACGCACCTGCACTAGCCGGACGTTTCCCCGGAAGGCGAGCCGGTACGGTGCTGAGATTTTGTATCAGGCTGAGAATGGCACGCTGAGAAGTTTCCTGCCGCGCGTTCCTATGGTGTTCGAAACAATGCGTTTACGTCCGGGGCTGAGCGGTTGCCTTTGGCTTTCCTCGTGCAAGCTTCCAATCGCTGGGCCTCGTTTCGTGAGCCGAGGTGTATCGCCGGGACGCGAGCGACCTATGCGAGGGGCGAAAGGTAGAAGGACCGTGCCCATGAGTCAACCGGAAGCAGCCGCGGCGCGAGCTGAGCAGACGTGCGTTGAAAAGCTGTCGCGGCTCTTCCCGAGGGTTTCGCCGCTGCGAATTCCGGTGCAGGTGGAACCGATGACGGGCGGAAGGCGGCGGATGCGGGAGCATACGGTGATTGAATTTGGCACCGCGCGAGAGGTGCTGTTCGCTTCGACTCTGCCGCTGGAATTCGAGGACCGCGTCAGGCTGGTGAATACCGACGGCTCGTTCGATGCCAGGGCCACGGTGGTGGCGGTTCGTTATCACAGCGGGAGCAAGGCTGTAGCGGCGCGATTTCTGGACCGAGTGGAGAACTGGATCATTCAACCATGAGCGCAAGAGTGAACACGTCCGCGAAATCAACGGCAAGCCGTGAAAAAGCGGCGCCGAAGGGAGCCGGCCCGGATCAGCTTGCGTCGCAGTGGGAAGAGGCGCGGCTGACCTACCGGATCTACTCCGCGCTGGCCACACAATTCGATCTCGCACCGCTGCCGTACCGCGATGGCGAGTTGCCTCCGGCGCGTCCGACGCGCGCCATTTTCGACAGGCATTTGCAGTGGATGGAAGCCGTGGATGCGAAGGCGCTCGCTTACCAACTGCGCCAGATTCCGCCAGCTATCCTGAACGCCAGCGAAGAAGGGCTGCGCGCGCTGGTGCACCGGCATTTGCGCAAAGCAAACAAGACGAACGCCGATCGCGACAAGATCGACCTTCTTCTGGTGCAGTACTTCGCCATGCGCGCCACCGAGGAATTACTGCACAAAGAAATCACGCTCGCCGACGTAGCTCATGCGCTGCAGCCGGTGCTGAGCGACGCGGATGCTACGCCGCTTGAATGGTGCGAACCTCTCGAACAAATTCTCGACCAGGCGCGAAACTGCCATAGCCTGCGCGACCTGATGGAAGGCGGCCTGCTTGAGCAAGGACGCCTGCTGAAGGATTCGGCGGGCGCAATGTTCTACGATCCAGCGGCGCTGGTGGCGTTTTGCCGCTTCAATTTTCTGGTGCGGCGCGCGTTCATCCGCATGCTGCACGCCGATTTGAAAGCGGTGCGCGAGGCCATCGAGGCGCTCGAGGCCAAAGGCATCAAGACCGTGGATTCGCGCCGCGGCGGGTTTTCGGCCGCGGAAACGACACTTCAATTGCGTCATTTTTGCGAAAACTGGAAGCAGCCCTTCCAGAAGGACTACACGCAAAGTTCGGTCACCCGCGCCTTTGAGCAGCTTTTGGCCGTTCGCGCCGATTTGGAAGACGCTTTGAATGCGAAGCCTCAGCAGGCGCCCGCCGCCGGTACGCCCGCCCCAGAACGCCAACAGAGTGAACCGGCCGCCGCGCCGCCGAAATCCAGTACGCCTGCGCAACCGGAAACGAAAGCCGCGATTCCCGGTGCAAGCACTTTGCCGCAGACCAAGGAAATTCCTGAGACGGCGAAGGAAACAGAGGCGCAGCCAGCGGCGGCCAAATCGACGAAGCAGGCGCCGGCGAGCGACGCGCCGAAGACCCCGATCGTCACGAGTGAAGTGGCCGATGCGGAAAAATGCATGGAGGCGATCTGGGAACAGTTGATTGCCGTGCCGCCTTCGCGCGGGCGCTCCATGTCCACCGTGATTTTGCACGATACCAAGGTGCTGCTCTCCTCTTGGGAGGTGTCGGCGTTCATTTCCGAAGGCGGACAAGAAGCGGAGGATTTGCGCCGCGCGGTGACCGCGCGCGCGATGCTGGCCCTGGCCACGGATCAGAAAAAACGTTCCGGCGACGACGCGCCGTTGGACGCGGCGCTGGCGCTGGCCCGCGACGAGGTTTCCTACTTCCAGGGCCGCGTGGAAGACGCGAAAAAATCGAAGAACACGGAAGCCGCGGTGAATCTCGGCATCAGCGCGAAGCGATTGCTTTCGTTTATCGAAGAGGCCGAAAAACTGCAGTCGTAATCAGGAAGACAGGGGCCGCCTTGAACCACTCGAGCGTCGTAATCATTTCCGATGATCCGGAGTTTGCGCGCGCGCTGGCGGGGCGATGGCAGGCGGAGCGCCAGGTTCCGGAGCTCACGGTGACAACCAGCGATGTGTGGAATTCGGTGGCTGGCCCGGAATGCGATTTGGTGATAGTCGGCCCAATGCGCGACGGCGACCGTTCGTCCGTGTTTCGCGCGGCTAGCTTCGCCGCGGGGACGCCGATGATCATGCTGGCGAACGAAGGCGAGGATTCGGGCGCGCTCGGCGGGAAGTTATCGAATCTCATTTTCGTGCTGCGCCACGATGGCTGGGCCGCCACGCTGATCCTGTTGGCGGCGGAGGTGCTGCGCCGAGCGGACGCGAATGGCCGGGCACAGCGCGCCGAGCGCCTTGCGCTCGATTCTCAGCGCCACGCGACGCTTGGGCGCTACATGCTGGAGATGCGCCCAGGCGTGAATAACGCGCTCACGTCGATGCTGGGAAATGCCGATCTGCTGCTCCTTGCACCCGGCGAGCTTTCCGCGGACGGTCACGAACAACTGCGCGCGATTCACACAATGGCGCTGCGGCTCAACGAAATCATGCAGCGATTCTCATCGCTGGCGACCGAAATGTGGGCGGGTGAGACGGAATCTCAACATGAGATGGAAGCTGCCTCGCGGCAGCTCTTGACGCGTCCTTAAGCAATCGCGGCTGAATCGTAACCCATTGCGATGCCGAGAGATGTCGAATTCGCAGCACCGGCGAATTGCGGTGCGATGCTGGTTAGAGATTTGCATTTCAAATCGGTTCGGTCCAGGTGTGGAGGTGTGCGGTGGTGAAGAAGGTCCTGGTGGTTGATGACTCTCAGGCAGAAATCCGCTTGCTGCAATCCGTATTGCAGCAGGGCGGGTTTCAGTCTGTGGGTATATCCGACCCGACCAAGGTCGAGGAAGCAATCGATGAAGAGCGGCCAAACGTGATTCTACTCGACGTAGTAATGCCGCAGCGCAACGGCTTTCAGGTTTGCCGGGAATTGAAGAGCCATGAACCGTATTCGTTGATCCCGGTGATTCTGGTGACTTCGAAATCCGCGCCGAGCGACCGCTACTGGGGCGAACAGCAGGGCGCCAACGGATACGTTTCCAAGCCGTTTACTCCGGAAGAATTGCTTAACGCAGTGAGGCGATGGGCGTGATGCCAGACGAACTCACATCTCCAGCGGCCTTTGACGATTTGAACGGCGGGGACTTTCTGGAATCCGAATCCTCGGCCGATGATCGGCGTCCGGAGCGGCAATTTTGCGTTTTTCGGGCTGGACGTGAACGATTTTGCCTGTCGGTGCTGGAAGTGGAAGAAGTAGTGGATTGGCCGATGGTGACGCGAATTCCGCTGGCCCCTTCGTTCCTAACGGGCGTGTTCAACCTGCGAGGGACGATCGTCCCGCTCGTGGATATCGCGTTCACGGAAGGGCGAAAGGCCGGACTTTCGCCGAAGCACGTGGTGGTGGCGGTGCTGGCGAGTGAAGCGCATGGGGAAAACCTCCGGCTCGGCATCGCCGCGGACGAAGTGATCGGCACATATTCCGCGAGCGAAGAATCGCTGCTCGATCAAGCTCCGGCGGAGGTGCCGCATTGCCGCGGGATGCTGCGCCATGAGGACCGGTTGGCGCTGGTAATCGATCTCCGGCGACTGCTCGACGTGTTCGCGGTATCGGTGATTTGAGTTTCGGCACGGAATTACACGTCATTTGGGAATCCGGGACCTGGGTGGTTCGCGGTAAGGCCGAGCGCAGGTAATTTCGGCCGCGAGATCTTTGGAGGAAGTCATGAAAGCTCGTTTGAGTTCGACGATCTGGCTGCTGGCCTTTTGGATTGGCCTGGCGCTCCTCGGAGTGCTTGGGCTGGCGTACCATGCCGGCAAAAACTCTGGCGGGCTGGGGCTAACGGACGCCGGCTCGCTGCCGGCGGGCGCGAGCGAACCGCTGCTGGCCGCCGGCGTCCTAGCGATCGCCGGTTTGCTCTCGCTGGTGTTCGTGGTGAGCCGGCGCATGCTCGCTCCGCTGGGCGAGCTTGCGCGATTTTCCGAGCGCCTAGCCGCCGGAGATGCGCGCGCGCGCGCCGAAATCTCCAGTGAGGATGAGTTCGGATTCATCGCCGACAATTGCAATCGCAGCGTGGCGAAGGTGGCGCACGCCATCAACAATCAGCAGGCGCAGGATTCCTTGCAGCGCAGCATCACCGATCTGCTCAACACGATCAATCAGGTGGCGCGCGGCGACTTGACCATTCGCGGAAAAGTGACGAACGATGCGCTCGGCAACGTGGCCGATTCGGTGAACTTCATGCTCGACAACTTCACGAAAGTACTCGAGCGCGTCCGCAAGGCGGCGATCGACGTCAGCACCAGCGCCAACCAGATTCTGAATTCCGCGGACGAAATGGCCGCCGGCGCCACGCAGCAGGACCAGGAAATCACCAACACGTCATCGGCGGTGGAAGAGCTCACCGTGTCGATGAAACAGGTGTCCAACAACGCCGAAGCGAGCGCCGAAGCCGCGCGGCGCGCCCTGGACGCCGCCGAACAGGGCAACCGCGCCGTGAACGACACGCTCGAGGGCATGCAGCGCATCCGCGCTTCGGTGCAAGCCACGGCGAAGAAAATCAAATCGCTCGGCGACCGTTCGCTGGAAATTTCGGAAATCATCAACGTGATTAACGACATCACCGAGCAAACGAACCTGCTCGCGCTGAACGCCGCGATCGAAGCGGCTCGCGCGGGCGAGGCCGGCCGCGGGTTTGCGGTGGTCGCCGATGAAGTTCGCAAGCTGGCCGAGCACTCCCGCAGCGCGACCAAGGATATCGCCGCGCTGATCAAAGCCATTCAGGCGGAAACGAACGAGGCCGTGGTGGTGATGGAAGAGGGCACGAGGGAGGTGGAAGTCGGGGCGGGTCTGGCCGATCAAGCCGGAAAAGCGCTGGAGGCGATTTCCAGCGTCGTTCGCCAATCGGCGGAACTGGTGCAGGAAATCTCGCTCGCTTCCAAACAGCAGGTGCGCGGCACCGAAGGCGTGGCCAACGCGATGCAAATCATCTCCGGCATCACGCGCCAGACGACGCAGGGCGCGCGACAAACGGCGATGACGGTGAACAACATGGTGAAGCTCTCGGAACAGCTCAACGAAGCGCTGGCGCAATTCCGCTCGGCTCGCGGAGCGGACGCGGCGCACGAACCCGCGCCCGTGCCGGTGGGAGCTCAGCGGTAATTGTTTTTCGCTGAAGCGGAAACTGCCCCGGAGCTGAACGCCGACCATGAAAGCGCATCCAGTGACGCCTGCGAAGCTCTCGGATTCCGAGCTCGACGAAATCCGCGCGCTGATCGAACAGCGTTCCGCGATCTTTTTCGACGCCTCGCGCGAGCGCTTTTTTTCCACGCGCATTCGCGAATATCTGGAAGAGCAGGGAATCCACACCGGCGGCGAACTGGCGCGTCAAATTCGCGGGTCCAGCACGGAATACGAAACGCTGATCGAACGGCTGCTGACACAAGAAACCTCTTTTTTCCGGTATCCCGAAGTGTTTGACGCGCTCGAAAAAAAAATCCTTCCTGAAGTACAGGAACGGAAATTTTGGGACAACCCGCGGACGCTGCGAATCTGGAGCGCCGGGTGTTCCACGGGCGAAGAGCCGTATTCAGTCGCCATTACCCTCTGCGAAGCCCTGAAATTCGCGGAAGCCTGGGATATCGAGATACTCGCGACGGATATCAGCCGCCGCGCGCTGCGGCATGCCGAACGCGGCGCCTACTCGAAGCGCAGCCTGGAAAATTTGCCCGCGGCGCGCCTGGAAACCTATTTCACGGCCAGTAAGCACGGATATCAGGTGAAGCCGCGCATCCGCCGAATGATCTCGTTCGTGCAGATGAATCTCGCCGAATCCGTGTACGTCGGAAAAATAGACTGTATCTTCTGCATGAACGTGCTGATGTACTTTTCCGAGCAGCGGCGCCTTTCCATCTTGCGCCGGTTTTACGATGCGCTCGAGCCCGGCGGATATTTCCTGCTGGGCCATTCCGAGACTCTTTCGCATTCTCCGGTGCAGTTCGAGCCGGTGGTAATCGGCGGGTATCGCGTGTATCGCAAGCCCGGAGCGAAACCAGCCGAAACGCGCCGCGCGGCCGCATTGGCGGAGGGAGCGCAATGAACGGCCCCGATCCAGCGGCGGTCGAGCTGTTTCTGCAGGAGGCTTCCGAGCACCTGCAGTACCTGCGGGAGTACTCCGGGATGCTGCAGGAGCCGCAGACCACGCACGAAGATTTGGAGAAGCTGTACATCGCCGCACATACGCTCGCCGGGACATCCGCGAGTTATGGGTTCCCGCAGTTTTCCGAAGTAGCGGCGAAAATGGCGCACATCTTTCACTATGCGACGAATGCGACGCTCTCGCCGGAGATGTACGGCCCACTGACCGAATTCATTTCCGACGCGATTTCCGTGCTCGAATTCGATCTTTTGCAGATCAGCTCCAGTGGCATCGAAACCGCCGCGGACATTGCCATCTTCAAACAGCGATATGCATTTGCGTTTCCGGCGGCGCCATCGGAGATCGCCGAAGGCGAGCCCGCGGCTGCCAGCTCCGACGCGAAATCAGCCGCCGAGGCGACAACCGAATTCTCGTTGCTGCAGAATCTGCCGCAGGATGGCGAAGTGCCGGACGATGTGCTCGAGTTCTTCGTTCCCGAGGCCGAAGAACACTTGCAAGCCGTCACCGAGTGCCTGTTGGCTCTCGAAGGCAATCCGAATGCGGACGACATCAATCGCCTCTTCCGCTCGATGCACACCGTGAAGGGTTCGGCCGCGCAGGTCGGGCTACACCGGCTTTCCGCCGTCGCGCATCGCGTGGAGGATTTGATTGGCTGCCTTCGCGACGGTCTCCTGCAACCGAGCGCCGAGATCGTCGATCTGCTGCTGCAGTCCGTGGATGTGCTGAAGAATTTCCTGCATCGCTCGTGGAGCGGCGATGAGCAAATGGCGGCAGCCGTCGGCCCGCTGCTCGTGCGTATCGGAGAACTCGCGCCAGAAGAGGCGGAAGAAACCGCGCCGCGGTCCGAAGGCGACAATGCGTCTGAAGCCGGAGCTGCGGAATCCGCCGGAGTGCCCGCGAAGGCGGCTCGTTCGGCGGCTGCGCAGGGGCTGGCGCAAGCAAAGTCGGTCCGCATATCGCTCGACCGGCTCGACCGCATGATGAACGCCGTCGGCGAACTGGTGATCAATCGAACGCGAATGCTCGGCCGGCTTTCCGAGCTATCGAAACTGGTGGAAGTGCTGACCTTCTCGAAAGCGCGCCTCTCGTCGAAAATTTCGGAGTTCCAGGAAAAGCACGAATTCAGCCGCATCCGGCCAACGCTCGTCCCGGGAACGCCAGTGCCGCAAATGGACACTTTTCGCGGCCGGCTGATACCCGGCCCGCCGGTAATGTCGAGCGACCTGCTGGAATTCAGCGAGCTGGAGATGGACCGCTACGACGATTTCAATATCCTGTCGCGCTCGCTGACGGAAATTTCCGCCGACGTGACGGAGGTTCTGACGCAGCTCGAAGGTTTCATGGGCCGCGTCGATATGGATATCGACGAGTTCACCAAGCTCGCGCACCATTTGCAGGATGAAATCACCGCCGCGCGCATGGTGCCCATCGGCAACCTATACACGCGGCTATCGCGAACCGTGCGCGACGCGGCGAACAGCACCGGCAAACCGGTCGAGCTTTCGCTCGAAGGCGCGGAGACCGAACTCGATAACAACATCATTCAACACATCTCCGATCCGCTGATTCACCTGGTGCGCAACGGCGTGGCACATGGAATCGAAAGTGCCGCCGCTCGGCGCGCCGACGGAAAACCCGACAAGGGGCGCATCGCGGTCCGCGCATACCATCGCGGGAATCACATCTTTATCGAAGTCGAGGACGACGGCCGGGGCATCGACTACGACGGCATTCGCCGCCGGTTGATCGAATCCGGATCCGTTTCGGCGGTGGCCGCCGCCGAACTAAGCGAACGCGAGCTTCGCGAGTTTCTTTTCCGCCCGGGCTTTTCCACGGCATCCTCCACGTCGGAGCTTGCCGGCAGGGGCGTGGGGCTCGACGTGGTGCGCGCGAATGTGCACGAGCTGAATGGCGAAATCGAAATTCACTCCGAACCGGGACGCGGGGCCTGCTTCACGGTCAAGGTTCCGCTCACGTTAATTATTTCGCAGGCGCTGTTCATTCGCTGCGGCATGTCCACGTTCGCATTTCCGCTGGCCGTGGTCGAGGAGATTCGGCGGCTGAAGCCGGCCGACATCGAAGAAGTGGGCGGAAAGCTTCTCACCCGAGTGCGCGACGTGGTCACGGAGGTGGTCCGTCTCGACTCGCAGCTGGGCCTGCCGCCGTTCGAGCCGATCAACGGCTACTTCCATATGGTCATCGCCAAAGTGGCGGGGAAACACGTCGGGGTGGTTGTCGAAGAGGTGCTCGGCAAGGACGAAATCGTTATCAAGAATCTGGGCGAATATCTGCGCCGCGTGAAACTTTTCCCCGGAACCACCATCGCGTCGGACGGCAGCTTGATACTGCTGGTCGACCTGAATCGTCTCGTGTCCGCCGATGCTGTAGAACAGCGCTCAACCGCGGCCACATCTTCGGCCGCGCGCGTATTTGCGCCGGGAGCGGAGGCCATCGCCGCCGGAAGCATTCCCGCCGAGGCAGTGGACGAAATCGAAAACGAGCGCGTCGTGGTGGTGGCGGATGACTCGATCAGCGTGCGGAAATTCGTGGGACGCATGCTCGAAAAAGCCGGCTTCCGCGTCAAGCTCGCCTCGGACGGCCTGGAAGCTTCGGAAATCGTCGCGCAGTCGGGTTGCCATCTGCTGATCACCGACCTCGAAATGCCGCGGATGAACGGCTATGAGCTGATGGCCAGCCTGCGGCAGAACCCGGTAACGCAGCGGATTCCGGTGCTGGTGGTCACGTCGCGCGCGGGAGCGAAGCATCGCGATCGCGCATTGAAGGAAGGCGCGTCGGGTTTCCTCACCAAGCCGGTGCAGGAAGATCAGCTGATTGCAACAGTGGAAGAACTACTGAACACGGAGAATTCGCCGGGGCGGCCCGCGGTGGGCGCGCCGTCGCGGCACAACTGAGCCATGGCGTCGCCGGACAAAAAGATACGGGTGCTGGTGGTGGACGACTCCGCATTCATGTGCAAAGTGCTGCAGGAGATCATCAATTCCGACCCGCAGATGGAAGTGATCGCGCAGGGGCGCGACGGCCGCGACGGAGTCGCGCTGGCTGAATCGCTGCGGCCGGACGTCATCACCATGGATATCAACATGCCGCACGTCGATGGGCTGCAAGCGACGGAGCTGATTATGTCGCAGCATCCGCGCCCCATTGTGATCGTGAGCTCCGAATCGCGCGAAGGCGCGGCCAGCACACTGAAGGCTCTCGAACTCGGCGCGATCGATTTCGTTCCCAAGCCTTCCAGCGGAATCGATCTGGACATGAAATCAGTGCGAGAGGAGCTGACCCGCAAGCTGAAGCTGGCCTCCAAAGTGCGGGTGGTCCGCACCGCTACGCGGTCGAAAATCGCGGCTCCGCAATCCACGGCATCGTCATCGGACGCCTTGAAGAACGCAGCGCTCGCGGCCGCGAATGGCGGCAAGTTCCCGATGGTGGTGGTTACGGCTTCCACGGGAGGTCCGGCCGCCGTGACGCGAGTGATCGGCGCGTTGCCGAGAGATCTTGCCGCGGCCGTCTTCCTCGTCCTGCACATGCCCGCGGAGTTCACGAGGCAATTTGCCACGCAACTCGCGGAAATCGGCGGGTTGCCAGTTCAAGAGGCCCAAAATAACGAATCGCCGAAGCCTGGAGTCGCCTATTTGTGCCCGGGCTCACACCATTTGAGGATATCGCCGAGAGGGAAAATCGTTCTGGACTCCGGTGCGCGAATTGATGGGTATCGCCCTTCGGTCGACGCCGCTCTCGAAAGCATCGCCGCGTATTCCCGCACGCTGACCATCGGAGTGGTTATGACCGGCATGGGAGGTGACGCGGCCAGAGGCGTGAAGGCCGTCAAGACAGCCGGCGGCACGGTCTTCGCGCAGGATGAAGCGACATCGATGATTTTCGGAATGCCCGCGGAAGCCATCAAGACCGGCGCGGTCGATGAAGTCCTGCCTCTCGATGCGATCGCGGGAGCGATTGAAAAGCGTGTGGCGCAACTGGCGCGTCTGGCGATGGTAGGGGCGCGTTGACGATGCCCGTACGCGAGCCAGCCGCGCGAACGACCCCGAAATCGGCGCCCCGCCGCGCGCGCCAGCCGGAAACCGTGGTGCTCTTCTACGTTGCGAATCAGATGTTCGCCATCGCAGCGGACGCGGTGCAGGAAATCCGCAGCACCGACAGCCTGGCCGGATCGGCAATCGAAATCGATCAGATTGAAATCGGAAAGGTGCGCCATACCGTCGAGCGCGGCCATCGCACCTACTTCGTCCTCAACGCCGGCATGCATTTTGGATTGCCGGTCACGCGGCCCACGCTGGTGCTGATCCTGCGTAAGCTGCGAGTGGCCGTCCTGATTGACCGCATCGAGCGCATGGCGGAAATTTACGGTGTTCATCCGCTGCCGCTCGCGTTTGCAGGAGACGAGCGGCGCTGGTACCGCGGCCTGGCGCAGATCGACGATCTCGTAATTCCCGTGATACGGCCCGATGGCTTCCTCAGCGAAGAGGAATTCCGGACACTCGACCTGGCGGCGCAAGGCGCGACTGCGAAGCCGCCGCTCGAGGGAACGGCATCGACATGACGCAGGCGGCCGCCACGGCGCAGTCCTCGTTCGTGATTTTGCAGGTCGGCGAACGCCGCTTGGCGCTGCCGGCCGCGATCGTGGCGGAACTATCGCCGCCGGTGCGGATGCATTCGTTTCCTCACGATACGCCGTCGATCCTCGGCGTGATCGTGCGCCGCGGCCACGTTGTTCCTGTGTACGATGCCGCTTCAGCGATCGGCATTCCGGCGCCATCGGTTCAACGATTTTTCCTTATCACGCGCCGGCGGTTCGGGAAATCCAGGGAGTTCGGCGCTATTCCGGTCAATGGGGATTGTGAACTGACCGTTGGGGAAATGCGTCCACCGGCCGCGGACCGGCCGTCATGCGTCGCGGGAATGCTGCCGTTCGGCGATGAACTGCTGGACGTATTCGATCTGGACGCGCTGATGACGTCGTCCTCGCCGGATATCGCAGAAGCTTCCGAGGTGCGCGGATGAACGCGCCGGCCAATCTTCCGCGCTTGTTGCTCATCGACAGCAACGTGTATTTCGCCAAGAAGCTTGGCGACGCGCTCAAGCAGCAGGGATTTGAAGTAATGCCCTGCACACAAGCCGCCTATGCCTTGACGATGCTCGAGTGGAATGCGCCCATGGCGATTTTGTGCGCTACGAATCTGCGTGAAATGGGCGCGCTCGAAATGGCGCCGATCCTCCACGCCGATCCGAAGGCGGCCGCGATCCCGCTGATTGCAATCGGCGCGGGTGGCGACCAGGCGCTACTCGAAGCGTACCGCGCCGGCTGCGACGATTACGTCGACCGTCACCAACCGCACGGCGATATCGCGGCGCACGTGCGCCAGTTTCTCATCAGCCGCCAGGATGGATTTCAACCCACGCAGATGCTCGCGACCAGCGATACTTCGCTGAGCGGCAATCTATCGCATCTCGATCTTCCCGGCGTGATTCAAATGCTGGGGCAATCGCATCAGAGCGGCGCGCTGCATGTGAATGCATCCGATGCCGATGGGATCATCTTTTTTGAGGGCGGGTCTATTACGCACGCCGAATGCGGCACGTTCTTCGGCGACGAAGCCGTGACACAAATCGTCAAGAACTGCCAGGCAGCGGGCAAGGGCGTGTACAAATTTATTTATGGCCCCACGGCCGCGCAGCGCACGGTGCTTCGCTCCGCCACGGATTTGCTCCTCGATGCCCTGCGCGAATTCGACGAGACGGAGCGCGCCTCGGTTGAAAACGAGGTGAAGAAGGAGTCTCAATGAGCGAAGCACAGGTATTCACGCCGGCGCGCGCTCCAGTCGTCTATTTCATTGACGATAGCGCCACGATGCGCGAAGTAGTCAAGATCGCTTTCCGCAAAGAAAATATCCAGGTGACCGCGTGCGCGGACGCATTCTCCGCGCTCGAGCAGTTCGAGAACGTCCCGCCCGATATCGTGATCACCGACGTGATCATGCCCGATCGCGATGGCTACGAGGTCTGTCAATTCATTAAGCAGCATGAGCGCTACGGAAAAACGCCGGTAATTTTGATGTCGGGCGTGGTGAACAAATCCGTGGCCGAAAAAGCCATGGCCGTCAAGGCCGACGAGTTGATCCGCAAGCCATTTCAACCGCAGGAACTGATCGCGCGGGTAAAGAATCTTTTAAATCCGCGGTCAAATGGCGGGCGTTCGGCCAAAAGTGAAGTTGCGCCGCGCGATTCGGCCCAGGTGCTTTCGGGCCTATTCGCCGCGAATCCGGCGCTCGCCGGATCGCAGCCCGCCGCCCCGCAGCCCATCCCCGCGGTGAATGCCGCGGCTCGGGCGGCCGGAGTTCGGCCCAGCCCATCCGCAGCGCCTCCGGCGCCTTCATCGGCCGAAGTGCAAAAGCTGCGTGCCGACGTGAATCGCCTCGAGATCCTCGTCAAGAAGCTTCGGGCCGAACTTCAGGCCGAGCATGAGTACTGCGAAGCGCTCGAATCGCAGTTGAAAACACTGCAAGAAACGACGTAACGCCATCATGGAACTCGGCCCCCACGATCCGCCGGACCCGGCGATCGCTCTCGATGCGCGCGTGCGGCTCTTGCTTCGCGAAAAAGTTTTCTCGCTTGCAGAACTTCTCAAAGATCTCGAGCGCCTGAAGACGGCGTGGACCTAAGCCTCGCTTCCGTAGATCGCATCGTAAGGTTGCGCCCCACCGAGGAAATCGAGCGTTCCATCGCTCCAGCTGCCAAGCTTGCTTTCGAAGGCGGCCAGTGCCAGAATCTCCTCCGTTGCGCCCGCATGCAGCGGGATGCAAAACCGAAGCCAACGGAGGCTCTACAATGAGACGAAGTACCGTGACCACCGCGCTGGTCAGCGCGGCCGCGATGTTCTTGGTAGTTTCCCTCGCAAGTTTTACCCCCGCAGTTCCCGCCGTTCCGACACGCAGCTTGGAAATGACCACCGTTACCCATGTGCCCGCGATGCCCGCCGGCGCGCATCAACTAAGAGTTTGGATTCCGCTTCCGTACACCGGCACGGACGCATACCAGAAAGTTTCGCAGCTCAAAGTGCAGAGCCCAGTGCCGTACCGCGTTGAGCGTGAGCCGGTTTTTGGCAACCGCTACGCATATGTTGTCGTCACGCCGCCGCAGGCGCGAAAGCCCTTCGACATCCGCATCTCGTTTCACGTGGAACGATTCGAGCACCGAGTTTCGCTCACGCCGTCGAGCCCAGCGCCCTCGGCGCCTCGTATCGAACTAGCGCGATATTTGCATCCCGACAAGATGATTCCGCTCGACGGGCAGATCGGCGAGCTTTCCGCCGAATATACAAAAGGCGCTGACGGGCCGATCGCTAAAGCACAAGAAATTTACGACTACATTCTGGAGACCATGCATTACGACCACGCCGGCACGGGCTGGGGACATGGCGACGCCGTATGGGCATGCAACTCGAAGCATGGCAACTGCACGGATTTTCACTCGCTGTTCATTGGCATGGCACGCGCAGCAAAAGTTCCGGCGCGTTTTCAAATCGGATTGGGGTTGCCGGGTAACGCGCACTCGGGCGCGATCGCCAGCTACCATTGCTGGGCGGAATTTTACGCTCCGGGTATCGGCTGGGTTCCGATCGACGCCGCCAAGGCTTCGCAGGATCCTTCAAAGGCGAAATATTTCTTCGGAGCAATCGATACCGACCGCGTGATGTTCAGCATGGGCCGGGACATTCGGCTGGTCCCGCCGCAAAAAGGGGACCCGCTAAACTATTTTGTTTACCCGTACGCCGAACTGGACGGCAAACCCTACGACGCGATCGCCCACGACGCTTCTTTTGGCGACGACACAGCTCGCGCGGAAGCCTCGCACGGGAATTAGGCGGGAAACCATTCCTGTCCCAACGCGCGCATCAGCCAAGTCCGTTCGAACGCAAAAACTCGCGCGCCACTTGGCTGATGTCGCGATGCTCGGCGATAACCTCGTAGTTCATTTTGCGCATCGCGTCGTCGGAAATTTGTCCTGCCAGCGCCGCGATCGCCGCACGGAGCTCAGGATGACGCGTCAGCGTCTCTTCGCGCACCACCGGGACCGCTTCGTAGGGAGGGAAATAGTGCTGGTCGTCTTCAAGCACGGATAAATCGCGGGCCGATAGCAGCCCGTCAGTCGAATTGCCCGCCACCAGATCGACTTCGTGGTCGAGCAGCGCGCGATACAGCAAGCCTAAGTCCAAGATTTTCGGTTGGCCCGCAAATTTCAGTCCATAGGTGCGAACAAATCCGGCGTACCCATCCGGGCGGCCCATGAATTCGTAGCCGAATCCGGCGCGCCATTCGGGCGCATATCGCGCCGCTTGAGAGATGGTCTGCAAGTGCAAGCGCCGCGCATCCTGGCCGCGAATCACGATGGCAAAAGTGTTGTTGAATCCAAGCGGAGGCAGGACCGCCAACTTGAATCGCCGCCGATATTGCTCCTGCACCTTCGAAAAGACCGCTTCGGGATCGTGACTCGCGGGATCGTTCAGGATCGCCGTCAACGCGGTGCCGGTGTATTCAACGTACGTGTCGATGCGCCCGGCAAGCATCGCCTGCTGGCAGATGAAAGTGCCGGCCAGATAAAACTTGCGGACGACGCGCAGATGCGTCCTGGTTTCGATTTGTTGCGCCACGATTTCTCCCAGTAGCGCCTGCTCGGGAAAATTTTTGGATCCCACCACGATGGTATTCGCGCCGGCGGTGCCGCAGCCGGTCAGAAGCGTGGAAGCGGCCAGCGCCGCGAGAATCATCACCGCTTTGGCGCCCAAGCCCGCTCCGGGCCACGAGGCGCTCTGCGTGACGTTTCGCAGTTCGGGGCGCGTGCGCCGTTCGACCTTGCCCAGCAGTAGGTCGGCAAGCAGCGCGAGCAACGCGGCGGGAATCGCGCCGGCTAATATGACGTCGTTATTCACCATCGCCAAACCGCGAAAGATGTATTCGCCGAGCCCGCCCGCGCCCACAGCCGCCGCAATCGTGGCGATGCCGATGGTCCACACAGTGGCTACGCGAATCCCCGCCAAAATCATCGGCGACGCCAGCGGCATCTCCACGCGCCACAAGATTTGAGCTTCGGTCATGCCCATGCCAAGCGCCGCTTCGCGGACGGCGGGATCGACGCCCAGAATCCCCGCCGCGGTGTTGCGGATGATCGGCAGCAACGCATAGAGCGTGAGAGCTGCTATGGCAATGCGGTCGCCTCGCGCGCCGAGCCACGGGAGCGGCAGCAGAAATCCGAACAAAGCGAGGCTTGGAATCGTCTCGGCCACGCTGGCCCCGCCCAGAATCAGTTTCGAAAATCGGGGCCTTCGCGCCACCAGGATCGCCAGCGGAATCCCGATTGCGATCGCGAGCAGCATGGTCAAGACCGTAAGCCACAGATGTTCCGCGGTGGCCTGCAGGATATCGCCGCCGTTGTGGGCGAAATATCGGGCCAGGTTCATCGGCTTTCTCCTCCGGTTTCGAGCGCGCGGATTTGCGCCAGAAACGCCGCCGCCAGCGGCTCATTCGATCGCAGGAAGTCTTTCGCGGCGTGAACTCCGCGTAACTCGCCCGCTTCGAGCAGCGCAACGCGCGTGCCCAGTTCGATCGCCTCGGCAATGTCGTGCGTGACGATCACCACAGTCTTGTGCAGCCGCTTTTGCAGTTGGAAAAATTCCTGTCGCACTTCCATGCGCGTAAGCGGGTCGAGCGCGCCGAACGGCTCGTCCATCAGCAGGATCGGCGGATCAGCGGCCAAGGCCCTCGCCAGCCCCACGCGCTGCCGTTGACCGCCTGAAAGCTCATGTGGGTAGCGCCCCAGGTAGGAATCCGAATCGAGGCCAACCAGCGCCAGGAGATCCTCCACGCGACGGCGGGTTTGCGAGCGATCCCAGCCGGTGAGCCGCGGCGTGAGGCCGACGTTTTCCTCCACCGTGTAATGTGGGAAGAGACCCGCTTCCTGAATCACGTAACCGATGTGCCGACGCAGCTCGATCGGGTTCCACTCGAGCGTCGTGCGCCCTTCGACGCGCACCTCGCCCGCGCTGGGTTCCAGCAGCCGGTTGATCAGCTTTAGGGCTGTGGTTTTTCCCGCGCCGCTGCGGCCCAGCAGCACCATGGTTTCG
>JAGWRH010000036.1 GCA_028876695.1 Acidobacteriota bacterium
TATCTACGGTCTCGACGGTCCTTCGCTCACGCGCGGCCTCGAAAAATTCGGCCTGCGGCCCGAGCAGATCGATATCGTCATCAATACCCATCTTCATTTCGACCACTCCGGCGGCAATACGCGCGTCGAAAGCGGCAAACTCGTGCCCGTATTCCCCAACGCCAGATATGTCGTCCAGCGTGGCGAATTCGATCACGCCATGCATCCCAACGAACGCGATCACGCCAGCTACTTCCGCGAAAATTATGAGCCGCTCGAGCGCGCCGGAATGCTCACGCTACTCGACGGCGACTCCATGATCGCGCCGGGCGTCGAAGTTACCATCGTCCCCGGCCACACCGCGGATATGCAATGTGTGAAGCTCACCGGCGGCGGCCAAACTGCTTTCTTCTTTGCCGACCTGGTTCCCACCACGGCGCATCTTCCGCTTGCGTGGATCATGGGTTACGATCTTTATCCCGTCACCACGCTGGAGAATAAGAAGCGCTGGATTCCGCAAGTGGCTCGGGAGGGCTGGCTCGCGCTTTTCGCGCACGACCCGCGCGTCCCGGCCGCGTATCTCCGCGAGCGCGGCGGCAAATGGGAGCCCGAACCAGCGCGGATCGATTAGCGCCGCGCGCGCAAAGCGCGGGGGCGCTGCCGGCCGCGCCCTGCGACCGGCAAGCGTTTGTTCGCAAACGAGGAGAGTGGATGCCGAAGCCGAGCGTTTCGAAAGCGAGAGCAACGAAAGCGAAAGTCTCGAAAGCGAAGGGATCGGAGTCGATCGCCATCGGCATCATTGGCGGCAGCGGCCTCTACAGCATGGCCGGTCTTACCGGCATGCGCGAGCTTCGCATCAAAACGCCCTTCGGCGATCCTTCCGATGCCATCGTCGCGGGCACGTTCGAAGGCCGCCGCGTCGCCTTCCTGGCTCGCCATGGACGCGGCCATCGCATCTCGCCCAGCGAAATCAATTTCCGCGCCAATATCTACGCCCTAAAAACACTCGGCGTCGAGCGCATTATCTCCGTCAGCGCGGTCGGGTCTCTCCGCGAAGATGTTGCCCCGCTCGATTTCATGGTGCCCGACCAGTTTTTCGACCGCACGCGCACGCGCATTTCCACTTTTTTCGGCGGTGGCATCGTGGCGCACGTCAGTTTCGATAAGCCCACGTGCCCGCATCTGTCGGCGCAGCTCGCCGCGGCTTCCGAACGCGTTCGCGTAAAAGTCCATCGCGGCGGGACGTACGTGTGCATCGAGGGTCCGCAGTTTTCGACGCTTGCCGAATCGCACACCTATCGCCAGCTCCGGTTCGATATCATCGGGATGACCAATCTTACGGAGGCCAAGCTCGCGCGCGAAGCCGAGATCTGTTATGCGACGTTCGCCATGGTCACCGATTACGATTGCTGGCATCCGTCGCACGATGCCGTCACCGTCGATCAGATCATCACCGTGCTCAACAGGAACACCGAAAACGTGCAGCGCGCCATTCGCGAGGCCGTCCGCGCGCTCGATCATTCGCGCCCGTGCAAATGCGGCTCGGCCCTGGCGCACGCCATTTTGACCGATCGCAAGCTGATTCCCGCGGCGGTGAAAGAGCAGCTCGCGCCCATCATCGGCAAATACGTTTCGTAAGTTCGTGCGCGCGATTGCGCGCGTGTTTTGAAAATCGCATCGGGGAGAGAAAATGTCGCTTCTCGTCGTCGGTTCCGTCGCATTCGACGCCATCGAAACTCCGTTTGGCAAAGTGGACCGCACGCTCGGCGGCGCCGCCAGCTATTTCGCGCTTGCCGCCAGCCATTTCGTGCCCGTGCGCATGGTCGCTATCGTCGGACAGGATTTCACCGACGAGCATCGCGCTGTCTTCAAGGGCCGCAAGATCGACCTAACGGGCCTCGAGACCGCCGCCGGAAGATCGTTCTTCTGGTCTGGCCGCTACAGCCAGAACATGAACGAGCGCACCACGCTGGCTACCGAGCTCAACGTCTTCGCTGACTTCAAGCCCGCCCTTCCGCCGGGCTATCTCGATTCCCAGCACATCTTCCTCGGCAACATCGATCCCGGCCTGCAGCGCTCGGTACTTCACCAGGTCAATGGGCGCCCGCGCATCGTGGGCCTCGATACCATGAATTACTGGATCGAAGGCTCCAACGAGCAGCTTCGCGAAACACTCAAGTATGTGGACATTCTCACCATCAACGACGACGAAACCCGCCAGCTCACCGGCGAACACAACCTGCTGCGCGCCTCGCGCCATGTGCTCGAGCTCGGGCCCAAAATTCTTATCGTCAAGCGCGGCGAACACGGCGCATTGATGGTCCATCCGAAGTTCATCTTCTCCGTGCCGGCATTTCCGCTCGAAGAAGTCCACGATCCCACCGGCGCGGGCGATACATTCGCGGGCGGATTCATGGGATTCCTCGCCAAGGCCGGCAACATGAGCGAACAGAATCTGCGCCGGGCGATGGTCTATGGCTCCGTGCTCGCCAGCTTCACAGTGGAACAATTCGGCGTCGAGCGCCTCGCCAAAGTCACGCGGCGCGAGATCAACGACCGCGCCCACCGGTTCGCCAAACTCACCACCTTCAAGCTCTAGCTTCCGTTTGCGTAATCATCCCGAGCACAGTCCCGACGCTCTTTGCGGGTTGTGATTTCGACTGTCGGCTCGCGCTTTCTTCACAACTCCCTGTTGAACTCCTCGTCGCGCGAATCTATGATGCAGCGCGTCTCGGAAGAACGAATTCCAGCAATCCAGATGAACCGCTATTAATGGGGGTGGGATTTGAATCGCGAAGATCGTCAGGTTCCTCACAGCCGTATCGCAATTCGCGGCATGCTCGTTGCGCTTGCCGCGCTTGCATTGGTCGTCTCTGCCGCCACTTCGGCGCGCGCGCAGGTTCCGCCGAAAATCGAAGCGCAGCTGCAAAAAATGGGACACATCGTTGACCCCGGCTGCACGGCCGTGCTTTACCGCCCGATGATGCCCAAAAAAGACATCGTCGATCAGTTCGAGGAAATGAAAGCCGGCAACAAGCCCAGTTCCCAAGTTTCGATCTACCCGGGCGTCACCATTTATCGCGACGTCTCCTTCGGCCCCAATCCCAAGGACGTCGTGGACATCTTCACGGCCGATAAGGGCCCTGCCTCGAGGCCCGTGCTGTTCTACGTTCCCGGCGGCGTGGGCAACAAAGTCGAATTGCAGAATCGCGCGGCGAACGCGTTCAACGACAACATCGCCCGCTGGGCCACCGAGCACGGCATGGTCGGCGTGCTGATGCAGCGCCACGCGCAGGCGCCCGGCGAGAAGCCCGATTACTACGCCGGGGCCAAAGACGTCGCCGCTGCCATCGAATTTCTGCAGACAAACATCTCCACCTACCACGGCAATCCCGGCGTCATCTTCGCCTGGGCGCAGTCGGCGGGTAACGGGCCGCTCGGCATCTACGCCGGGCATCCCGAGCTGTACACACCGAGAGGCATCGGCCTGGCCGGCATCATTTTCATGTCGGGCCAATTCAATATTGTCCGTGCCGATGGGACGAATCCCGTGCCCGCCGCACCCGCGGGAGGCGGCGCGAATCTTTTTGGCACGGCGGGAAAAACGTGCGGCCTGAAGGGCGGCGCGTTCTCGACCGAAGGAGTGCTCCCCGGCCGCTCGCCCGACGAGCCGGGTGGCCAGGCGCCGTTCGTGATGCCGGCGGGCGGTTTGCGTTTCGGCGGCCCGCCGGTTTCGAAGGATGTTCAGATCCAGCAATCGAGTCTGCCCGGCCTTGAAAAGACCGACACGAAAATCATGCTCGCGTCGGCCGAACTCGATCCCGGAGCGAACGGCGGCCCGACGGCGTTCAATCAGGCGCTGCACGACGAACTCTGCAAGCTCGATGGCCCTCACGCCGCCAGCGGCAAGGGCCATTGCCCGGCGCTGCTTTACGAGAAGGGCGAGAGCCACATGTCCGAAATATTCTCGGTCGATACTCCCGACCACACTGTCTCGGGACCGGTGCTCGCCTGGATCCGCAGCGTCGAGGCCGGCCCGCGCCGCGAGCACTAGAAACGCAACGTCTGTCATCCCGAACCCGGTCCCGACGATTTTGTCGGGAACCGGGGTGAGGGATCTGCTTTTGGTTTTCCGTGTGCGGCACTCTTCGCGCTCTAGCGCTCCGACTGCTCGCGTTCCTCTTCGATCGAGAGCGGCTTGACCAGATCGGTCACGATGCCGATCGCCATACCGATAATCGCCAGGAACAAAGTGCGCATTCCGATTTTCAGGAACGACGCGGTCTCCCGCGCCGCTCCCGGCACGTAGCACACCCAAATCGCGGAGAGGAACGCCACTTGCGGCGAATCCGCGACGAGAGGCGCGGCGACCGGTTCGGGGTGACGAAGTGGGGCTCCGAAACGCAGGAGAATTGTGCACCGCGATGTATCGGTTAGACATGTACCCGATCGTTTGTTTTCTATGACTTACGGGTGTTTCTAATCGTATGAGTGTATCGGTTAGATTTCGTCTGTCGGGGCGCGAAGGTTTCGCGGGAACGGGTGAGGCAGGGACGCAGGGAAGCACGGAGGCAGGGAGTTCGGGCGTCGGGTGGCGTGACATGTCGATTGCCGCTTACATCCCGCCTGCGCTCCCAATGGGAGCTTCGGCGCGCAGGCGCGACTGCCTCCTTTCTGCCCGCCCTCTCAATTGCCTTGGAGCGGACAGCAAAAACGATTCACGGTAGCACGGGTAGGGGAAACCATGAAGGCTCAATTCGGAGGCAGTACCAACTTTCCCATTTTGGGAAGAGGGCGCTGACCGCCGCGTCCGAGCGTTTTCGCTGGCGGTGCGAGCGGGCCGGACGTGGTAGCGCCGGGTCCTTTTGCTTCTTTTGCGTCGCAGTGACGCTGCCCGGCACTCCGCGCAAGGCGCGACGGGTTGCTATTCCGCCTGTCGTGAGCGGCGTCGAAACGGCATTCACGGTGTGATTTTTTTGGCCGACGCCCAACACCGGTCGAACAGCAACGAGTTAGCCTGCAACTGCTCGTGGATCAATTTCTCCGTGATCTCCGACGCGGGCCGCATGGCGAACGCGACCGCTAAACTTCGGACAGCGTCGGAAAAACCGGCAAGCACTGCCTGGGTCACGACCCGGCCATCCGAGGGAAACACCGCCTCGTGCGCAAGGACGGTTGCGGGATGAACGATCAGGGGCCGCATGCCACGGCCGGGGTACTCCTGCTTGAACCACTCGCAGCTATGGATCAGCTGTTCCGTTTCCGACTTGAATATTTCAGTCCGGCCCTGGTCGACTCCCGCCTTCGCTTCAA
>JAGWRH010000037.1 GCA_028876695.1 Acidobacteriota bacterium
GAAACAGCAGCTCGACGGCTTCCCAAATCATCCGCCCGCCGTGTTCCAATATCGCGAATAGCTCCAGATCTTCGCGCAGCGCGAAAGGCTCGCCGCCTTCGTACCCGCGCCGGCAATATTCCATATAGCGCTCGCCCGCGCTCAGCACCAGCTGCCGCGCCGTGCCCACTAGCCCGAGCGCCAGCCCGATGGCGCGCTGATAATCATGATGCTGATAGCGCAGCATGATCGGCGGGAAGAGCGTGTTCTTGGTGCGAATGATCGACTCGTATTCGTCGATCGCCGCAAGCCCCAGCCCGGTCATCAGCGAAACCAGTTCGGCGTGGAAAAATGACGAACACCGGCCGGCGTACATCGGATTGCGATGAAGCCGCGAACCCGGCGTGCCCTTCGAAACGTCCACATCGAGCATATCGAGCTCGATCACGTGGTTTTCAGGAACGCGCGCCTGGTCCACGACGATCGAATTCGACCCGCTGCCGCGCATCCCCAGGATCGCGCCCCAATCGTCGAGCATCTTCCACTGCGCGCGCGGAATCAGCGCGATCCCGAGCTTCGACTTGCCCGTCTTTTCGTCGGGAATCGTCACGCACGGCATGAAGTGCGTGGAGTACGGCGCGCCGGAGGCGTACGCCCACGTTCCGTTCACGATCCAGCCGTCGCCCGCGCGCTTCGCCGTGCCCGTTGGCGCAGCCACCGAAGGCGCGGTGAATTCGCCTTCCGGACCGAAGCCCGCCGCCTGCGCCTCGGCATCGAAATACGACCCGAGCATCAAGCAATGCCCCGCTCCCAGAATCAGGCACCACGCCGCGGACGGGTCGCCGCGCGCCAGTTCGATCGCGAGCCGGTAAAACGTCTTTAAGTCGAATTCATAGCCGCCGAAGCGGCGCGGCTGCAAGCAGCGGTAGAATCCGGCCTTCCGAAATTCCTGATGCAGTTCGAGGGAGTAATGCCCGCGCGCTTCGGTGGCGTCCTGCTCTTCGCGAAGGCGCGGCCGCAAAGCGCCCGCGCGCTCGACCATTTCGTCCGGGGTAAGTTGCGGTTCCGGAACCGGAATCGGCCGAAATTGGACGGTCGTGCTCATTTCGAAATTACGATGCGGCGCGCGCCTGCGCGGCCCCCGGCAAATGGACGAGCCTCGCATCCGTAACCGACGGCAGCGCGCGAATGCGCTGCACGAGCGACGAATCCACTTTGCCATCCAGTCCCACCACTGCGAGCGCTTCCGATCCGCCTCCCGGCGCGCGGCGGCCGAGCGCGAACGTTGCCACGTTGATGCCAAGATTGCCCAGTTCCGTCCCGATGCGGCCGATCACGCCGGGCACGTCCAGATTTCGCGAAACGAGCAGCGTGCCTTCGAGCGGCACTTCTACGCCGATGCCATCCACGGCGATGATGCGCGGTGCGCCGTCCTGCCCCACGATGCCCTCGGCCGAAAGTTCGCGCCCATCGGCGATCCCAATTTCGATGGAATTCGGAAAGCCGCGTTCCCGCCGCCGCGTGGATTCCTCCACAACCAATCCTCGCGCCGTGGCAAGTTCGGCGGCGTTAACCATGTTCACCTTTTCTTCCAGCACCACGTTGAGCAGGCCCGCCAGCGCCGCGCTGCGAATCACGTGCGAGCCAAGTTCCGCCGGTTCCCCCGCGTAGCGGATGCGCACGCGGCTGAACGCCGGCGAAGACGCGGCCTGCGCAATAAACGTTCCCAGCCTTTCGCCGAGTTCCAGATACGGACGCAACCGGCGGTACTGATCGGGCGACATCGGCGGCAAATTCACCGCGTTGCGCACGATTCCGTCCGCCAGATAATCGCGAACCTGCTGAGCGATGGCGATGCCCACTTCCTCCTGCGCCTCGGCGGTCGAGCCGGCAATGTGCGGCGTGGCAATCACATTCGGCATCCCAATTAGCGGCGAATTTTTCGGCGGTTCTTGCGCGAAGGTATCGAGCGCGGCGCCGGCAAGTTGCCCCGATCGCAGCGCTTCGGCCAGCGCCGCTTCGTCAATGATTTCGCCGCGCGCGCAATTGATGATGCGCGCTCCCTTCTTCATCTTCGCGATGGCCGCGGCATTGATCATTTTTTCGGTCGTTTGCGTCAGCGCGGTGTGCAGCGAAATAACGTCCGAGCCGCGATAGAGCTCGTCGAGCGGCACCAGCTCCGCTTCCACCTCGCGTGCCGCCGAAGGCGTGACGTATGGGTCGTACGCCAGAACCTTCATTTCCAGGGCGCTCGCGCGGCGCGCCACCTCCATTCCCACGCGGCCGAGTCCAATCAGCCCGATCGTCTTGCCGCGCAATTCCGTTCCCGATAGCGACGACTTCTCCCATTTGCCCGCGTGAATTGACGCATTCGCCTGCGGCACGGAGCGCGCCAGAGCCAGCAGCAGCGCAAACGTATGTTCCGCCACGCTGACGGCGTTGCCGCCCGGCGTGTTCATCACCACGATGCCCCGATGGGTGGCGGCTTCCACGTCCACGTTGTCCACGCCCACTCCGGCACGGCCGATCACGCGCAGCCGCTTGGCATTTTCCATCAGCTGCTCGGTCACTTTCGTTGCGCTGCGCACCACCAGCGCGTCCGCATCGGCGATTTCGCTCGGCAGCGACGCCGCCGCCGGCGTCGCCACCTCCCAGCCCTGCTTTTCGCGAAGCAGTTCGATGCCCCGCGGGCTAATCTTGTCGGCAATGATAATTTTCATGGCACACAAGGTTATCGGGTGCTGCGAAGCGTGTCAATTGCGCGCGGTGGGCCAGTTTGCATTTCCTTGATCGTGACAACAACAGTCAAAATTCAAACCAACCGGCCGTTTCCCTTTGGCTCTGCCGTCATCCCGAGCGAGTCCCGGGCTCCTTCGCCGGGACGACGAGGGATCTGCTTTTTCCCCCGCGCTTTCTCTTGCCGCATCCATCGCGTTCCGCGTGCCGAGGGGAAAACGGATCCGCTGCCCCAATCCCGAGACTCGGTCAGTTTGCACTTTCTGAATCGTGTCGCAACCCGTCAAAATCGAACCGCCGGAAGTCCCCCATCTCTCGGTTCGCGAATCCCGGGGGTTTGTGTCAGCTTCTTCGCGCGGAAAATGCTCCGCCAATCGTCCCCGTCTTGAGGTTCGCGAATCCGGGGTTTGTGTCAGGGCACGACTTCAGTCGTGCCGTAAAACCGCGCGCGGCAAACCCGGGGGTCCCCAGCGCGCGGTTTTCGCCCGCTGGGGTGGCAGCGCGCTTCCGCTCGCGCTGCCTCACCCGCGCGAAGTGGTCATGCCGCTGCCGCATCCTGAGCGCCGTTTTATCGGGGCCTCCAGCGCGCTCCTGCATCTCGGGGGCCTGCGAACGGTGCGGATTTTTGCCCGTGTGATATTCTTGCCTTCAGCTCTCGGGGAGACACACGCGAATGAGCTATCTGGATCGCATTCAGGCGGACTTGACCGCGGCAATGAAGGGAAAGGACGACCTGCGCCTCAGCGTCCTGCGCATGATGAAGAGCGCGCTCAAGAATAAGGAAGTCGAAAAAGTGCGCCCGCTGGAGGATCTGGAATCGCTGCAAGTATTGCAAACGCTGGTGAAACAGCGGCGCGAATCCGTGGATCAGTTCACCAAGGGCGGCCGCAAGGACCTGGCGGACAAGGAAACCAGGGAAATCGCCATCATCGAGGAATACCTGCCCGCCGCTCCCAGCGACGCGGAAATCCAGCACGCCGTCGAGGCCGCCGTCAACGAAGTGGGCGCCGATTCGCTGAAGCAGATGGGTGCGGTAATCAAGGCGGCGCGCGCCCGCCTCGAAGGCAAAGCCATCGACGGCAAAGCGCTCAGCGATCGCGTCCGCCAGCGCCTCGGCCCGAAATCCTGACCGCAGCTCGGCTCAAAACCCACACCGGCGTCAATCCCGCAGCATCCGCTGCACCTCGTTCGGCACATGCCGTCGCCACCGAATAAGCAGCGCTTTCGAGCTTCCTCGGCCGCTTTATTCCCGGTGGGACGATCACGCGACCGCGAAATGGCGGAAGACACGGACTTTCAACGCGTCGATGATGACCAGGTATGCGACAACGACGACGCCTAGGCAACCGGTAATGCGCCACGCGATCGGCGCCATCAAAATTCCGAAATTGGCCATGACGCTGACGGCAATCACGTCCGCGCCGGAAGCCAAAAATAACCAGCGGCTCGGGCGCGAATGCCACAGCCGATGCCGTTCGCGAACCAGATACACGTTCCCCTGACCAGTGAAGACGAGCGTCAGGAAAACGAGCGTCTGCAGCTGCGGAAGTGCCAGATGCAGTGCGTCGCGCCCGAAGAAAAAGACCGCAAATAAAAGCAGCAGCATGAGCGCAGCGAGCGGCGCGGCGATGAGCATCAGTGTGCGGATGTCCCAGCGGTCCGGGCGGGGAGAATAGGAAACCCGGTCCGTGGCGATCGACATGGTAACGAAGTCGTTGGTGAAGAGCAGCAGCACGACGAGCAGCGGAGTGATGACAAAAACCCGGGTGAGCATCACGCCGACGCTCAAAAAAACTGCGATTTCGAGAGTCTTGACGATTTTGTTCAGCGTGTACGTGAGCATGCGCTGATAA
>JAGWRH010000038.1 GCA_028876695.1 Acidobacteriota bacterium
TCGTCGCCAGCAAGCCCGGGCGATTCTTCTTCATCTGCGCCGCCGTGGAAAAAATGTCGATTGCGCCGGCCTCGAGGGCCTTTTCCGCGAAGTAACCGTAAATTTGCGGGCTCATATCGTCGAGATTCGCTTCGATCACGGTCACTGGCGCGTCCCAGTATTCTCTTGGCTCGCCCAGATCGGGAGACACGCGTTCGCCAATCAGCAGCCGCAGCACGTTGGGTTTTTCCGCGTTGTCGGCCGAACCCGCGCCGTAACCGATCGATCGGAGTGTCATCGGCGGGATTTCCGCGAAGCGGCCGGCCAGCGTCGTCGCAATCGCTGCGCCGGTGGGCGTCACCAATTCTCGCTGCAATCCGCTCGAATACGCTGGAGCGCCGCGCAGCAATTCCGCCGTGGCCGGCGCTGGAACGGGAAGCAGTCCGTGCGCCGTTTTCACCTGGCCGCCGCCAACGTCCAAAGCCGAGCAGGCAAACTCATCGATGCCCAGCATTTCGAACCCGACCGCCGCGCCCACGATATCGATGATCGAATCCACCGCGCCCACTTCATGGAAATGAACCTGCTCGACCGGCACTTGATGCACCCGTGCCTCGGCCTCCGCGAGCCGCGTGAAGATTTTGCGCGCGCGATCGGCCGCACGCGGCGCCAGGTTTGCTCCATCGATGCGCTTGAGGATGATCGAAAGGCCGCGATGATGATGTTGCTCTTCCGTTTCGACTTTCACGTGCGTGGCGAAAATCGCGCCCCGTTGAACCTTCGACGCGGAGATCGTCCAGCCTTCCAGGCCCAGCCGCCGCAGTTCCCCTTCCATCGCGCGCAAATCCGCGCCGGCATCGACCAGTGCGCCCAGCACCATGTCGCCGCTGATGCCCGAAAAACAATCGAAATAGGCGGAGCGTATCGTCTTCATCTTCGATGCGTTAGGTTCATGTGCGGCGATATCGATTCAGGCTCGCGCGCTACTGGCGTTCTGCTGCGGAAACGCAAAAAAACGATACTAGTCTGGCGGCATGGCGCTGTCAATTCCGTCGCGTGCTTAGCATAATTGACTCAATCCCGATGGACTTCGATGCCACGCAGCGGCCGCCGGTTTGGACGCAAGCGCAAAGCCACATATAATCGCGTGATTCGCCACGGTTAAGGAGCGACGTGTACAAGGCCCTCGAAGAGCGCGTGCGCAAAACGTTGCTGCATCATATTCACGAACGCTATAAGACCGATGTCCCGCTCGTTACCGAGCGCCCGCCAGAGCTTTCGATGGGCGAAATCGCCTCGCCCGTCTGTTTCGAGCTCGCCAAACGCTTGAAAAAACCGCCGCGCGCGCTGGCCCAGGAAATCGCCAATTCCCTGAAGCCGATTCCGGGCGTCGCGCGCGTGGAAGTAGCCGGCGGCGGTTATCTGAACGTGTTTATCGATCGCGCCGGGTTTTTCCGCGCCACGTGCGAAGAGGCGAGCAAGGAGTCCACCGGCGCGCCGGTTGCGGCCGTCCCAGGTGCGCACAAAGTAATCGTCGAGCACACCAGCATTAATCCCAATAAGGCCGCACATATCGGGCACCTGCGCAACGCCGTGCTGGGCGACACGTTCGCTCGGCTGCTGCGCTATACCGGACATCGCGTGGAAGTGCAGAACTACATCGACAACACCGGCGTGCAGGTCGCGGACGTGGTGCTCGGTTTCCTGCACCTTGAGCCGCAATCGCTGGACGAGGTTCGCGGCCTCGCCGCCGCGCCGAAATTCGATTACGTGTGCTGGGACTTGTACACCCGCGTCACGCAATGGCTCGCGGAAGATAAATCCCGGCTGCGGATGCGCGCGGACACCTTGAAGCAAATCGAAGAGGGCCATGGCGCCGCGGCGCAAATGGCCGAGATCGTCGCGACAGCGATCGTCGATCGCCACCTGAAAACAGTCGGGCGACTCGGTATCGGCTATGACCTTTTGACCCGCGAAAGCGACGTGCTTCATCTGAAATTCTGGGACAGCGCCTTCGAAATGCTCAAGCAGCGAGGCGCGATCCAGTTGGCAACTTCCGGAAAAAATCAAGGTTGCTGGGTAATGCAGCTTCCGTCGAATGCCGAAAACCCGGCGGAAACCGCGGCCCCCGCGCCTGAAGAAGAACCCTCCGAACTCGCCGAAGCGAAGATCATCGTGCGATCGAATGGCACGGTCACATACGTCGGCAAGGACATCGCCTACCATCTTTGGAAATTCGGATTGCTGCGGAAAGATTTTTATTATCGGCGATTCGGCCAATCGAAGGACGAAACCGGCGTGTGGGTCACGAGCAGCGTTCCCGGCGCTGGATCGCATCCCGAATTCGGGCATGCGCGCGAAGTATATAACGTAATCGACGCGCGCCAGGCATATCCGCAGCAGGTCGTCGCCGCTGGCCTGCGCGGCCTGGGCTACACGGAACCAGCCGATCGCCTCAAGCATTTTTCCTACAACGTGGTGGCGCTCACGCCGCGTTGCGCGCGCGAACTTGGCTACGAGATTCCTGAAGAGGATGCAAAAAAGCCCTACATCGAAGTAAGCGGCCGCAAGGGACAGGGCGTGAAGGCCGACGATTTGATCGATCGGCTCGAGGCAAGCGCTGGCAAGGAAGTCGAATCGCGCCATCCCGAACTCGCCGGCACCGCGGAAGGCCGCCAGATGGTGGACGCGATCAGCAAAGGCGCGCTGCGTTACTTCCTCCTGCGCTATACGCGCTCCACGGTGATCGCGTTCGATTTTCACGACGCGCTCAGCTTCGAAGGTGAAACCGGCCCCTACGTGCAATATGCGGTGGTGCGCGTGCAGGGCATCTGGCGCAAGGGCGCCGAGCGCGACCCGCAATTCGCAGGCGGGGACGCGATCGATCCTGCGGAACACGGAACCGTGGAACGATTCCTCGCGCCGGGCGCCGGCGACGACCTATGGGAGCTGATCGCGCTGGCCGGCTCGCTCGATGCGCGCGTCGAGGCCGCCTTGACGGCGCAGGAGCCGGCGTTCCTCACTCGCTATGCTTTCGAGTTGGCGCAGGCGTTCAACGTTTTCTATCACAAGCATCACATCCTTTCGGAAGAGGACCCGTGGAAGCGCGCGTTTTTGCTGAAACTAGTCTGGCTCGCCCGCCAGCAATTGGTCGCCACGCTGGCGCTGCTCGGGATTACCGCTCCGGAGAAAATGTGATATATGCCGGCGAAACCCATTTCGCGGCTCGGCGAAATCGGCGCTGTGAATCGACCGCTCGATGCCTGCGTTGAAACGCCGGACACGCTGCGTCGCGTCCGCTGGCGAAATCATGCAATCGCATTTCTGGCGTGCCTCGCTCTCGCGTTCGTCTTCACTCTGCCCGGCTCGCTTTCGCTCGATTCCAGCCTGCTCGGATATCCCGGTGACAATTTCCAGCACGCATGGTTCCTATGGCATTTCGCCCGCGCGCTGCTGCACGGGCAAAATCCCTTCTACACGCGCCTGATTTTTTACCCCACCCGAGTCAATCTCGCGTGGAGCACCACCGATCCGCTTGCCGGATTTGTGGCGATTCCGTTCA